>NZ_AFUJ01000052.1:0-1376 GCF_000221605.1 Veillonella sp. oral taxon 780 str. F0422
GAGGATACTAGTACAACATCCAATGATGAAAGCCCATCTAAATCTAAAAGTAATAAAGGGAAGGAGCCCGTTGTTGCTCCTAGATCATCTAAAAATTCACAGTAACATAGGAGATAATCATGATTAGTGCAGCAGAACAGTTTCGCCTCATTTCCCATGGGGTAGCTGATCTTTTACCAGAAGATGAATTTAAAAAGAAATTAGAAAAATCCGTGGCAACAAATACGCCATTGATTGTCAAATTAGGATTAGATCCAACAGCTCCAGATATTCATTTGGGCCATACTGTTGTTTTGCGTAAGCTTAAATTATTCCAAGATTTTGGACATAAAGTTATCATTTTAATTGGTGACTTTACAGCTCGTATTGGTGATCCAACTGGTAAAAGCGTAACTCGTCCACCGTTGACCGAAGAACAAGTGATTACTAATGCGAAAACATACCAAGAGCAAATTTTTAAAGTCTTAGACCCTGAAAAAACAGAAGTTCGTTTCAATAGTGAATGGTTAAGCAAATTGGATTTTGCGGATGTATTGAAGTTAGCCTCCAAATATACAGTAGCTCGTATGTTGGAGCGAGATGATTTCCACAAACGATATACAGAAGGTCGTCCTATTAGTATTCATGAGTTCATGTATCCATTGATGCAAGGTTACGATTCTATTGCTTTGAAAGCTGATGTGGAATTTGGTGGTACTGACCAAACATTCAACCTGTTAATGGGACGCCATTTACAAGGCGAAGAGGGGATGTCCGAGCAAACCATTATTACAATGCCAATTTTAGAAGGCCTTGATGGGGTTCAGAAAATGAGTAAGTCTCTTGGCAACTACATTGGTATTAGTGAAGCTCCATCTGAAATGTATGGTAAAGCGATGTCTATCCCAGATGAGTTGATGATGCGTTATTTTATGTTGGTGACAGACATGAGTATTGAAGAACAAGAACAACTTAGTAAGGATTTAGAGTCTGGTGCAGCCCATCCTAGAGATGTAAAAATGAAATTGGCTCATACTATCGTTCGTCTATATCATGGAGAAGAAGCTGCCAATTTTGGACAAAATGAGTTTGTGCGTGTGTTCCAAAAACATGCGATGCCAACAGATATTCCAGAATATAAAGTGGCACTTACAGAAGAACCTGTGTTTGTACCACAGTTATTATCTGATGCAGGCTTAACAGCAAGTAATGGGGAAGCAAGACGCTCCATTAAAGCTGGAGCCTTTAAAATTGATGGTGAAAAGTGCTACGAAGAACATATTCTATTGAAAGACGGTATGGTATTGCAAGTTGGGAAACGGAAATTCATTAAAATCGTCTCTTGTTAGTCTATGTAGCCTGTGGCGTTCTTAACTAAATAAGATAAAGGGAAGACC
>NZ_AFUJ01000051.1:0-50714 GCF_000221605.1 Veillonella sp. oral taxon 780 str. F0422
CCAATGCTTGTTTCACAACTGTAGGTACTAAGCCATCTAACTTACCACCATACCTAGCCAATTCCCGTATACCTGTAGAGCTTACAAAGGCATATTTATTATTGGTCATAATAAAAACAGTTTCAATCTCATCATCCAAATATTTTGAAAACAAAGCACGTTGAAATTCATATTCAAAGTCACTTAAAGCTCGAAGTCCACGGATGATGATATGACTATCTCGTGATTTCACATACTCATTCAACAAACCGCTTCCAAAATCAACTTCAATGTTAGAAATATGTGATACAGATTGACGAATTAACTCTGCCCTCTCATCCAAAGTGAATAAATACTTCTTATTTGGATTTTCTAAAATTACTACTATTAACTTATCCACTAATTTACTAGCGCGCTCAAATATATCTATATGTCCATTTGTAACAGGATCAAAACTACCTGGACAAACTCCAATTCTCACAGTATAAGCCCCTTTCTATGGTTCTCGACAAAGAATGTCAACGCGAGTATACCCAAAGGATAAAGCTTTCACAACCACCCACTTAGGCAATAATTCTAGAGTTTCATTCTTATGGCGTTCTATAATTAAAAAGCCATCTTCGGTAAGTAATTGTAACTCGTCCACTAAGTCCAAAGTTTTTTGAACATACCCTTTTTCATAAGGGGGATCTGAAAATATTAACTGAAACTGCTTTCCTTGTAACCGTGTAAGTGCTGATTCCATAGTACATTTCATAATTTCTAATCGATCATCTACTTTACAGTGTCGGCTATTACTTTGGATACAATCAACAGTGCGTGTATCTACTGCGATGGCATGACTAGCACCTCGACTTAAGGACTCTATGGCTAATGCGCCAGTACCCGAAAACAAATCTAGCACCTGAGCTTCAAAAAATCCTCTTCGACTTTGTATAACATTACAAATACTCTCACGCACTCGATCTTGTGTAGGTCTTGTATCCATCCCCTTCGGAGCCTGTATAGTATGCCCTTTGGCTGTTCCTGAAATAATTCTCATATAATTTACTACCTATACTTGTATATTCTACATGATTTTACTATGGGGTACAATAGATTTTTTATAAAATCTTCCTCATAATCTGTTACTTATTACAAACTTCTTGTTTTACATCTCGCATCATTAACTGCATCAACACCTCAGCAGGAGAAACTTGATGATATAATACCTCATACAAAGCATTAGTAATAGGCATATCAATCCCTTTTACTTTAGCTATGTCATATATAATACGTACTGCAAAAAAACCTTCTACCACCATTTGGGATCGATTAATGATATCCTCCATAGTTTCTCCATTTGCCAACTTTTGTCCAGCTCGCCGATTCCGACTATGGGGACTCATACAAGTAGCGATTAAATCTCCCATTCCTGAAAGCCCTGCATAGGTTTCTGATTTTGCTCCCATGGCAACACCAAACTTTGTCATTTCATGAAGACCACGAGTTAATAAGGCTGCTAACAAATTATCTCCTAATTGCATGCCATGTGCAATTCCCGCTGCTAAAGCAATAATATTTTTTGTGGCTCCTCCTAGTTCTACGCCGATTACATCTGTATTCCCATACACTCGAAAACTAGGACCTCCCAAAGCACGTTGCAAACTACATATAGCATCTTCATTTTGACTTGCTACAACTGTGGCAGCCGGCAAACCACTGCCTACTTCTTCTGCATGATTAGGCCCAGATAAAATAGCCGTTGCTTTCACTAAGCCCTGTACCTCTTCTTCAATAACCTGAGATAATCGCTTTTCACTATCTTTTTCCAATCCTTTAGAGCAACCTACTATAATCATAGAAGGTCCTAGATAGGGCTTTAATTCTTGTAGAGTACGCCTCACATAAGTTGATGGAGTAACCATCAATACCACTTCTGCATCTTGTAAAGCTTTGCTATAAGAATGTTGAAACTCTAAAGTAAGTGGTAAAACTACATCTGGCAAATAAGGGTTAATACGATATTCACGCAAATAATTTGCTTTTTCTTCCGTGCGACAATACATCGTCACTTGATGCCCCGCCTCTAGCCCTTTTAGAGCTAATGCAGTGCCCCAGCTACCTGATCCAATGACTGCAATTTTCATAATTACTTATCCTTTGTAATACGTTTAACAGCTAATTCTTTTCCTTGCAAAAGACGTACAATATTTTCTCTATGACGGAATACGACAAATAATGCCGCTATAGCGCCAAAGATGATGTATGGTAAAGGTTCAGATAAACAATACATCACAATAGGCACAAGAGTAGCTGCTACGATAGATCCTAAGGACACATAGGAAGTAAACTTGACAATAATGCCCCATACAGCAAAGCAAATTATAGCCGCTATAGAAGATAATGCAATGAGTACCCCCAATCCTGTCGCAACCCCTCTACCGCCAGAAAAGCCAAGAAAAATAGACCAATTATGACCAATCATAGCACATAAGCCACCTACAATCATCCATTCTGGATTCGGCGAAAATAAGAGAACTCCTATGGCACCCTTTCCAGCATCCCCTAGGAAAACAGGCAAAGCAGCTTTCATCCCTAGTACACGATACGTATTGGTAGCACCAATATTTTTACTACCATATTGACGTACATCTGTATGAAAACATAGCTTTCCAATAATTAAACCTGTAGGAATAGAACCTATTACGTATGCAAGTAAAACTAATACAACAATTTCCACCGTTATCATTCTTCATCAGATCCCTTCTTACCACGAAGTACTAAGCGAATTGGAGTTCCCTCAAATCCAAAGGATTCTCGAAGTCGATTTTCTAAGAAACGCATATAGGAAAAATGAATCAATTCAGGTTCATTCACAAATAATATAAATGTTGGCGGTTTTACACTAGCCTGTGTCATATAATAAATTTTAGGAATACGTCCACCACGAGATGGCACTGGATTAACTGTTTGTGCATCCGATAACAATTGATTCAACACACTTGTAGAAATACGCATATGTTGTTGCTCAGATACATATTTAATTAATTCTGCTAAGCGATGAACACGTTGTTTCGTTAAAGCTGAAGCAAACAAGATCGGAGCATAACGCAAAAATCCCATTTCATCATATATATCTTCTGTGAATCGCAATGTAGTTTTATCGTCTTTTTCAATCAGATCCCATTTATTGACAACGATGACTAAACCTTTTCCAGATTCATGAGCATAGCCAACAATTTTTTTATCTTGTTCAGTTACTCCATCTGTAGCATCTAATACTAAAACAACAATATCAGAGCGATCAATAGCACGGAGAGAACGAACAATACTATATCTTTCTACAGGTGCATCAATACGAGATTTACGTCGCATACCTGCTGTATCGATTAATACAAAATCCTGTCCATCATGACTCCAATGGGTGTCGATAGAATCACGTGTTGTACCAGCCACATCACTAACAATAACACGTTCTTGACCTAATAAGGCATTTGTTAGAGATGATTTACCCACATTAGGACGCCCAATCAAGGCTACATGGATTGTATCTTCATCTTCCTCACTAGCACTTTGTGGAGGAAAATGTTTCACTACATCATCAAGTAAATCACCTAAATTCATCAAATTTTTAGCAGAAATACCAATTGGATCACCAATACCTAAATTATAGAACTCATAAATATTAGCCTCTTGATTTACACTATCGATTTTGTTAACTACTAAAATCACAGGCTTACCACTAGCACGCAACAAGTTGGCCACTTCTTCATCAGCAATGGTAATCCCTTGCTTACCATCTACAACAAAGAGAATCACATCAGCTTCTTCAATCGCTAGTTGTGCCTGAAAACGCATCATTTTAGGAATTTCATGACTTTCTGCAGTAATAAACTCAATCCCACCAGTGTCAATCATAGTAAATTCACGTTGTAGCCATTCTGCATCAAAATAAATTCTATCCCGTGTAACACCTGGAATATCTTCTACGATCGAAATTCGTTTATTAACAATGGCATTAAATAATGTAGACTTTCCTACATTCGGTCTTCCTACGACCGCAACTAATGGTTTTGACATGCTTTCACCTCATATTTCAACTTCCTCAAAGGAAGAGTAAGAACACATAGTTTATCAACTTATATTGTATCACATAAACGAAAGCAAAAAAGAACAGTAAGTCCATTGGACCTACTGTTCTTCTATTATCTAGAAATTATTCAGCTTCTTCTTCAGTTGCTACTGGTTCCATTAACTCAGTTAATTTTAAACCTAATTTCTTTTCATCTTTGTTGAAAGAAATTACTTCTACTTCTACTTCTTGACCGCGGCTCAAGTAGTCTTCTACTTTTGCATTACGTTGTTTAGTCACTTGAGAGATGTGAAGTAAACCTTGGATATCATCGTTGATAGCAACAAATGCACCGTATTGTACTGTGCGAACTACTTTACCAGTTACTACATCACCTACATGGATAGTTTCTTCTGCAACGTCCCATGGGCTTTTGGATAATGCTTTTAAAGATAAAGAGATTTTGCTGTTTTCTTCATCAAAGGATTGTAATTTAACATCGATTTCTTGACCTACCGCTAACACGTCTTCAACGCGTTTAATTTTTTGCCAAGAAATGTCGGAAATGTGAAGTAAACCTTCGATTCCTCCGATATCAACAAATGCGCCATAAGGCATGATTTTACGAACAGTACCTTTGTAAGTACCGCCAACTTCTACATTTGCTAACGCTTCTTTTAATTTAGCTTGGCGTTCCACTTCAAGTACTTCACGACGAGAAAGAACTAAACGGTTTTTCTTTTCTTCAACTTCAAGTACTTTAGCTTCGAATTCTGTACCTACTAAGTTATCAAGGGATTTCACGAAGTGAATGTCACCTTGGGAAAGTGGAATAAAACCACGTAAAGACTTAACAGTTACGACTAAACCTGCAGGAATTGCATCCACACCTTTACAGATGATTGGTTCATCTTTTTCTTGTGCTTCAATAACATATTGCCAATCTTCATCTTTAGCCAAACGAGTGATAGAAAGATAAATTGGGCTATCTTCTTTGATGTGGTTAAGGATAACAGCTTTGATTTTATCGCCTTCCTTTAATACATCTTTAGCAGAAGCTGGTGTAGGGTATGCCATTTCTTTTCTCTCTAGTTGTGCTTCTGTTTTGTAGCCAAAGGATACATATGCACGTTCGTCATCGATTTGTACAACTTCCCCTTCAATCACATTACCTTTCTTAAATTCTTCTGCTTGCGCTTCTGATGCTGCAAATAATTCTGCAAAATTTTCCATCGTCTGAATGACCTCCTTAATTATCCAGTCTGGTGTCGATGCACCAGCCGTGACTCCTACTGTTGTGACGTCTTTCAACCACGTCATTTGTATTTCAGTAGCAGTTTCGATGTGGTATGTAGTACACCCTACATCACGACATACTTCTGCTAATCTAGTCGTGTTGCCGGAGTTCTTCCCACCTACCACGATCATAAGATCCACTTCTTTCGCCAAAGCTACAGCAGAATTTTGACGTTCCTCAGTAGCCTGACAAATTGTCTTGAAGATCTTTTGATCATTAGATTTTTGTTCTAATATTTTTATTATACTTTGAAACTTAAATTGTGAAAAGGTAGTTTGTACTACAACTCCAATTTTTTCCACGAATTGAATATTTCTAGCATCCTCTTCTGTTTCTACTATAATACCTTTATTACCTGCCCATAGATTAATACTCTTTACTTCTGGATGTTTCTTTTCACCCAAGATAATGAGCGTAAGCCCTTCATCAACAACTGACTTCGCATCTCTTTGTGCTTTTTGCACATGAGGACAGGTGGCATCTATAACTGGTAAACCTCTTGTTTCTGCCTCTTCATATACTTCTGGACCAACCCCATGGGAGCGAATGATAATAGTACCTTCTTCTACATCACTCAATTCATTAATGGCATAGACACCATTATCTTCTAACCGACCTACTACTTGAGGGTTATGAATAATTGGTCCCAATGTATAACTCAAATCTTGTGAGTCTGCTGCTTTTTCTGCCATAGTAACAGCACGCTTTACGCCGTAGCAAAACCCACAATTTTCTGCTAATCGTATTGTAAACATAGCATTCCCCTATTTATACTTACCTGCTTTATATTCATCAATCATAGTTTGGATAGCTGTTTTTACCACATTATTCACGTCTGCAATAGCCTCTACAGTTGCTTTTGCTTTTGCTACTACAATCGGTTTTCCAATAATAACAGCTACTTCTCCACGAATCATTTTATCGCTTCCTACAATGGCTATCGGTACTACTGGTACCCCTGTACGCAACGCCATCGAAGCTACGCCATCGTGAAAGCGCCCTAAAGAATCACCCTTTTGTCGTGTCCCTTCTGGAAAAATACCAAGCATTAAATTATCCTTCAATAAATTCATAGCATGACGAATAGCTAATTTATCGACTCCACCTCGTCGCACCGGAAAGGCTCCTAGCCAAGTACAAACTAATTTAGAAATTGGATTTCTAAATAGCTCTTCTTTTGCCATGAAGTTCACATGACGTGGTAATGCAAAGCCACATAAAGGAGGGTCATTATTACTCTTATGGTTTGGAGAAATGATGACCGGCCCTTCTTTAGGTACATTTTCTTTCCCATATACCTTTGTGCCATACCACCATCCATAAACGATGGTAAACGCAGATCTCCATAAGCATTCAGAAAATTTATCCATGATGCCCTCCTAGTTCCGCTTTACGAATTAAGTCAACAAGAGTTTGAACAGTTTCTTCTATACTAAGATGATCCGTTTCTACAACCACTGCATCATCTACGCATACAAGAGGAGATTCCTTTCGATTCATATCCATGGCATCTCGCTCTGCTACAGTACGACATACTTCTTCCAAAGAGATATTCTCGGAATCTTTCAACTCCAACCAACGTCGATGCCCACGAGTCTCCACAGATGCTGTTAGATAGACTTTTAATTCCGCATTAGGTAACACAACAGAACCAATATCCCTACCATCAAGAATCACACCGCCCGCTGATGCCATGTGACGTTGCATTTCTACCAACTTAGTGCGCACTGCTTTTTGTGCAGCCACTTGAGACACGTGACTTGTCACATATTGCGTACGGATATCTTGGGATACATCTGTTCCATTTACCCATACAGATAAACCCGTTTCTTCTACACGTAGTTCTAATTGAATCTTAGACAAAGCAGCTTCTACTGCATCTACATCATCAATAGATATACCCGCATTCAGTAGTGCCCAGGTAATGCCACGATACATAGCTCCTGTATCAATATATAAATACCCTAATTTCTTGGCTACTACTTTAGAAATACTACTTTTACCTGCACCAGCAGGACCATCAATGGCTACGGAAATTCGTCGATTCATATTAGACTCCTCCTTCTGCTGCATGAGTAGCAGCTACGTAGGCTGTAGAAAACGCAACTTGCAGATTATAGCCCCCTGTGAACGCATCCACATCCAAGACTTCTCCTGCCATATATAAACCATGCACCAATTTAGATTGCATCGTTTTTGGATCTACTTCTTTTACAGAAATGCCACCAGCTGTCACAATGGCCTCCGCTATAGGGCGAGGTTTATGTACGGTGAGTCGCATATGTTGTATGGCATCCACTAGTCGCAAGCGCTCCTCTTTGGTAATATCGTGAATCGCCTTGGTTCCTTCTAATTCTGCTAATTGACATATAACTGGAATTAACTTGGATGGCAATAAACCTTTCAATACGTTCACTAATTGCTTATTTTGAGACTCACTGAAATCACGTTGTACCCGCTTATCTAAAACCTCTTTAGTTAATGCTGGTTTTAGATTAATTTCAATAGTAATGGGATCTACCTTTTTCTTCAATAATTTGGTCACTGTATGAGAAGCTGATAAAATAATCGGTCCTGTGACCCCAAAATGGGCAAATAGCATTTCTCCAAATTGTTTTGTCTGCACTTTATCTTTCGCAATAATAGAGACTTCTACATTTTTAAGGCTCAGCCCCATTAAGTCTTTCACCCAATGTTCTTTTGTTTCTAAAGGAATTAAAGATGGTCTCAATTCCACGATAGAATGTCCCACAGAAGAGGCTAATTCATAGCCATCTCCAGTGGAGCCAGTCAATGGATAGGACATCCCACCTGTTGCGATGATGGCTGCATCGCACTCATAGGTTCCTTTATCTGTAATCACACCTGTAATAGCGCCATCTCGTACGATTAAATCCTTAACACTTTCTTCTAAGTGAAGTTGTCCACCTAATTTACGATACGTGTCTATAAAAGCATTGCGCACATCCGTTGCTTTATCAGACTCTGGAAACACACGGCCACCGCGCTCAACCTTAGTAGGGACACCCCAACTATTGAGCAAATGAATCATATCTTCATTTGTCCATTGTTGGTACGCACTATATAGAAATTTTCCATTTCCAGGCGTTTGCTTAATAAAATCTTCTATAGGAGCTGCATTGGTCACATTACAACGCCCTTTTCCTGTAATCCCCATTTTAAGGCCCACCATCTTCATTTTTTCAATGATACGCACAGAGGCACCTAATTGTGCAGCTCGGACGCCAGCCATAAGACCTGCAGCGCCACCACCGATGACAATAATTTTTTTCATATGTATCCTTATTTTATCGCTTGTAATTGTTTCACTTCTTCACGAGTTAATTTACGAAAAGCCCCACGTTTCAACCCTTTCAAATTCAATCCCGCATAATTGATGCGTTTCAAATTATGAATAGAGTACCCAAAGTGTTCAAACATACGGCGTACTTGACGATTACGCCCTTCATGGATGGTAATTTCTACAGTGGTAAGACCTGTTTTTCCATTAAATCCGTAGTCTGTAATTTCGCAAGGCGCCGTCATACCATCTTCTAGTTTGATACCTACTGCTAACTGTTCTAAATGTTCATCAAGCACACGATCTTTTACTTTTACTTCGTAGGTTTTCGTCACACCTTTTGATGGATGCGCTAAATTTTGCGCCATAGTTCCATCATTCGTCAATAGTAATAATCCTTCTGTATGGTAGTCTAATCGGCCTATAGGATAAATACGAACTTTTACAGAGTTAATATAATCCATAACAGTTTTGCGTCCTTCAGGATCTGTAATAGATGTAATCACCCCTTTTGGCTTGTTAAAAATATAATATTCCAATGCCTCTGGCTCCAATAGTTGTCCATCCACTTTAACGCGGTCCCGTGTAGGATTTACCTTTGCACCCAGTTCTTTTACATATTTACCATTCACAAGTACTTTGCCAGAAGTAATCAATTCTTCTGCTTTTCGTCGTGATGCCACACCACAACGGGCAATATATTTTTGCAAACGTTCTAGTTCCATATTAATCTCCTTCTATATCTATGGATAACCCCGCTGAAAGAGGCATAGACTGTTGCAATTCTTCAATAGAATTGGCACCTACAGTCCTTAAAAAGTTATCCGATGTTCCGTAAATTACAGGACGTCCGATAGTTTCCTTTCGTCCTAACTCTACAATCATGTCACGGGCCAATAATTGTTTTAATACTTTTTCACAGTTCACACCACGAAATTCTTCTACTTCACCTTTTGTGATAGGCTGTTTGAAAGCAATTACAGCCAACGTTTCCATAGCCGCTCCAGATAGCTTTTCATCTCTATGGCGAATTTTAGTAACAAATTCACTGCATTCTTGGGCGCTCACTAGTTCTATGCCCGATGCACTTTTACGAATCCTAATTCCTCGCCGTTCCTGTACTAACCTTTCTTCGTAACCTTTGATAGCTTTTTCAACTTCTGGTGCATAGACTTCAAAAATATCTGCTAATGTATCTATCGTTAAAGGGGTAGCTGCTGCAAATAATACAGCCTCTAACTGCTGAAATTCAATGCTATTCACAGCGCATCTCCTTCTTCTATACCTTCTACAATCACGTTATATATATCGTGATTGCCCACTATAATTCGCAATAGTTGACGTTTCATTAACTCTAATAATGCCAAAAATGTAACCACACTTTCTTCCTTCGTCTGTACCGAAGCAAATAAATTTACACAGGGCACTTGTTGATTCCTCGTCGCTAGTAATACATCTTCAATCCCTTGTTCCAATGTATATTCTTCACGTTCCATCATAACTTTGGGAGCTTCTACCTCAGGTCGATCATATCGTTCCTGCACTTTCTGAAAGCATGCCACTAATGCATCCCACTCCACAGTACAAACAAGATCTAATCCCACTTGGCTAAGCTCTTCCGGTCTATTAAATACATAGGATCCATCGGATACACGTTCTTCTAGGAGCTCCGTCAATTCTTTGATGCGTTTAAACTCCACCAATCGATTCACCAATTCGTCTCGTGGATCTTCTGTATCACTTTCATCCTTATGATTTATCTTAGGCAATAAAAGGCGTGACTTAATCTGCAACAACGTAGCTGCCATCACTAAAAACTCACTACTATAGGCAATATCAAATTGATTCCAAGTTTTGAGTATATCCATATATTGTGAGGTGATATGCACAATGGGAATATCGTATATATCAATCTGATTCTTTTCAATCAAATGCAACAAAAGATCCAAAGGGCCTTCAAAAATATCCAGTTTAAAATCGTAGGTATTCATGAAAACTCCTTTCTACCAAAAATAAAGGTATGGCTTTCACCACACCTTGTATGAAAAAATTGCATTTCCTATTAGAAACAGTTAGAATAATACATAGACATACCAACGTATGTATCTAATAAGTATTATAAATGAAATGGGCGAAAATTGCTACACCCAGAAAGAGAGGCGACACTATGCATCGTCAAAGATGGAAACAGTTGGGACTGTATACCATCGTGTCCACTATCATCGCAGTGGCACTATTTTACATCTACGAACCAATTACTTTAGGGTTTGACATAGAAGATATCCTTACCTTATTCGTTCCTACTATTGTAGGCTTAACAGTCTTACAATCGATCATTCGTAGTTCCTTTACAAAGGGATATATCATTGGTCATGGCATCGTAGGTATCAGTTGGGCATTAACATTCCCGCTCTTATTTCACTGGTCTTATGAAAAGCCTTTTTACTTCTACGAATTCGCCAACGATTTTTTATTTGGTCTAGTCTTATTCTGTGGTCTTAGTGTCACCCACTATTGGCTACTACAATGGGGAAAGGCAAAACGTATTTGGTCTGCTCTATACAGCATCCTTGACGTAGCATTGCTCCTTATACCAGTTGGTCAAATCGGGTACTATCTATCCACTTGGCATTGTATTACTCCTGCCACTATGATGGCATTGTATCAAACCAACCCCGAGGAAGCCTTAGGATTTGTAAAAAATATTATCGGCGTAGGTGGCATCGGAGGGGCTATCATAGGTATCGCTATCATACTTGGTCTTTTATACTTTGCCAATGTAAAAGCTCAAACGAACGATGAGCCTACTGTGTTCTATTCCTCTTTCTTTCAGCGATATCAAGATGATATAAAATGGATTCTATCCATCGCCCTCATCGTGTATGGTGGATATTACCTTTTCCCTCGTACAGATATTGTCAGCAATTGGCTAGAAGTTCGAGCCTATATGAAAGAGTTGCAATCTTATAATGATAAGCATGTTAGTGTATTTAACAATTTACAATTAAGCACTACCGAAACAGCGGCGCAAAAAACTCCAGGTACTGTCATCTTAGTCATTGGAGAATCTTCTTCTAGAGATTACATGAAAATGTATACTCCTGGCTTCCCTTACGATGATACTCCATGGCAAGGTTCCCTGTATCAAAATCCAAACTTCAATGTCTTTAAACACGCTTACTCTTCCTATGTGCAGACTGTACCAACCTTGGAAAGAGCCTTAACAGAGCGCAATCAATATGACGACAAACCATTCTTTGATGCCACAACCATTATCGATGTAGCAAAAAAAGCTGGATATCACACCTCTTGGTTATCTAACCAAGGTGTATATGGTGAATACGATACAGCTATCTCTCTCATTGCAAAAGCAAGTGATACGCCCCGTTGGGCTCATGAATCCTATGCCTTCTCTGATCAATATGATGGCGCTTTGTTACCACTTTTAAAAGACGTACCAAAGAACCAAAATAATTTCATCGTCATCCATATTATGGGTAGTCATATCTACTACAACGATAGATATCCTCACGAGTTCAGCAAATGGAAACAAGGTCCAAACCCTGAAGGAATTGAAGCTTATGCAAATAGCCAACTATATACTGATTGGCTGTTACAAGAAATTTACACCTATGCTAAGGATAACTTAAACTTACAAGCCATGGTCTATTTCTCTGACCACGGAGAAAATATTAAAACATCTCACAATCCAGACATTTTCAACTTTGGAATGACACGGATACCAATGTGGGTGTACTTATCTCCTACATATCGTAATGCGTATCCAGAAACAGCAATTACCCTACGCAATCATGAACAACAATATTTCACCAATGACTTATTGTATGATATGCTAGTGGGCATCATACATGCTCCATCTGGTAACTATGATGTAACACGAGATTTCTCCAATAAAGCCTATCGCTTTAATATCAATAACTTAACTACAATGTTAGGTACACAACCGTTGTCCTTAGATCCTGAGGCGAAATAAACTACTACAAGCACAAAACAGGCACCAGCTATTGCGTTGGTGCCTGTTTCATATCTATTTTTGTATATAAACATAAGCCTTTTAGAATCGCTTTCTCTGTCCTCCTTCATTTATTATCGAGTCATACAATATTTCTTGAATGTAGGTCTCATGCCGCCTGTCCTATAGTAACAGAAACTTATAGGGGATACTCCCTAGGAGCATCCCCAATACTATAATTACCATTATTTCGCTTTGTAGAAGACTCCTAGAGAATTTCTTTCTACAAGTTGAACCTGGTTATATAAATTTGTTTCTTTGAAATAAATTGTGTATTTATTTGGCACATAAATTAAAGCATGTGATAGTTTCTCTGTATCCTTTGCCAAATCACTAGGTTTCACCTTAGGCATGATGTTTTTCCCATCTTCCCAAACGCTTTCGTGCTCTTTGTAATGTATGAAGGAGGTAGTCCGTCCCAAATAATAGGATAAGGATGTACGATAATTGCCATATTGATACACCTCTACTGGCGTAGCTCCTTCTAGTGCCATTATTTCATTGGCTAATATTTTTCCAGATTGGTCTTCCATAACTGTCACTAAGTTAGGAATTAATGCTAAATAGAATACAATAGCACTCGTTGCCATACTGCGTACTAAGGCATGCCCAGTTCGTTTGGTTCCAACATAAATAAAAGTCAACACGGTTACAACCAAGCTTATCCAAAGATACGCACTATGTGACAAAGACATACTCAATCCCACTATGACTAATCCTAGTAAAAATGGAAATCCACCCAGTGCATATAGGGTAAACACCCTCCATGTCATCTTACGCTCTTTGTATCCTTCTATACAAGCATGAATGCCCATGCCTGCCCATAATGCCAAAGGAATCAGCATAATAAATGTGTAGGTAACATATTTAGTGGCCATACACGTGTAGAACAGAACGGTTCCTACAAACCAAAAAATAGACCAATACCAAATATAGGCGTGTTTCTGTTTATTGATACCACGAACTACAAAGCTAGTCCATGGCATCATGCATACTGGCAACAAGGCAAAATATAAATACCACCAATTATGTTCAGGATGTTCTGGTACAGTAGCCCTCGTTATATTATGTAGGCCTAAAAATCCTTGGATAAATGTATCTCCATGAACATGGTACATATATCCATACCAAGGTACTACGACTAGGATAAAAGCAAGAATACCTTTCCAAGAAAAGACATATTTAAACCAATCCATACGACGATTCAAGGCCACATATAGAATTAAAATAATCCCTGGTAGCACAATCCCTACAGGGCCTTTGGTAAGTACCGCTAACCCAGCAAACATATACGCATAGACCATATGGCGATGACTTTCACCAGTGATACCACGATATAAATAGTAAAAAATACCCATAGAAAAGAGAAATAAATATCCATCCGTCACGACAGCATGACCAATGTACCAAAATTCTAACGCCGTTCCTAGGGCAATGGCACTCCACATAGCAATCCGTTCTACTTGATATATACTGAAAGCCATCCGATACATCGCTAATACTGTACAAGTAGAAACGACAATGGATGGCAATCGAGCAGCTAAATCAGAGATACCAAACAAAGAGTAGGACAGTATAAGCCCCCAATATGCCATAATTGGTTTATCATACCAATACATGTCATAAATCATAGGAGACAAAAACTCTCCATGTTTCATCATGGTCACGGCAGACAAAGCGTAGTTTGATTCCACTGTATCCGTCACAGGCAGCGCCCATGCCATAAACAGATAGAACAAAAACGTTCCTATCCCTAGCCATGCAAACCGCTTCCATGAAAATGTTTGTTCCATAGTAATACAACCTCTGTATTTACATTTAAAAAAATAACTTTCCCAACAAGCGCATTACTAGCCAAGCTAAAATAATCACAAAGGCACCAGCAATGATAAATTTAGCTAGTGCAAATAACACTATAATAAGCATCACGACGCCTACTGCTATGCCTAGTTTCCACTTCCAACTAAGAGCATTCCACAAAAATATCTTCATATTAGGAATGGTTTGAAATTGGTCTTGTTCCTGTTGAGAAGATTGATAACGAGGAGCGTCATATGTACGCCCCTCTTCATCTATTGTTGTACCATCAAAGTCACGCAATTCCTCTTCTGAAAGAACGCGCGTTCCTTCATCATACTTTTGTTCTTGACTCATAGTCACTCCTATAGAGCTTATAAATGTTTTTCCAACAATTCATTCACTACGCCAGGATTGGCTTTACCTTTAGAGGCACGCATCACTTGGCCCACCAAGAATCCGATAGCTTTACCTTTACCAGATTTGAAATCTTCCACAGATTTTGGATTATCTGCAATGACTTGTTTTACAATTTCTTCAATAGCTCCTGTATCGGTAATTTGAACTAAGCCTTCTTCTTCTACAATTTTGTCTGGATTTTTACCAGTTTCAAACATTTTGACAATCACTTGTTTTGCAATTTTACCAGAAATCGTGCCTTTTTCAATTAGGCTAATCATATCAGCCAATTGTTTTGGTTGTACTTTGCTATCCGCATAAGAAATACCAGCATCGTTCACAAGTTTTGCCAAATCACCGATGATCCAGTTAGATGCCGTTTTTGCATCTGCTCCAGCCTCTACGACAGCATCGAAATAGTCCGCTGTACCGCGTTGGCTCGTCAATGTACGCGCATCTTCACTAGACAATCCATAGGATTCCATGAAGCGTTGTTGTTTCGCTTCTGGCAATTCTGGTAAGCATTGACGAATTTCTTCTACATAGTTAGGGTCTACCACAATAGGTACCAAATCTGGTTCTGGGAAGAAACGGTAGTCATTTTCCTTCTCTTTCTTACGCATGGAAAGAGTGATACCTTTACTATCGTCCCAAGTACGAGTTTCTTGAACAATCGTTTCTCCGTCTTCCAATGCTTCTGCTTGACGAAGTGCTTCGTATTCAATGCCTTTTTGGATACCTGTTAAAGAGTTCATATTCTTGATTTCAGTTTTTGTGCCTAATTTAGTTTCCCCTACTGGTCGAATAGAAATGTTCGCATCACAACGCAAACTACCTTCTTCCATACGTCCGTCAGATACGCCTAAATATTGTACAATAGCACGAATTTTATCCACATATTGGCGCGCTTCTTCACCAGAACGAAGATCAGGTTCTGATACGATTTCTAACAATGGTACACCTGTACGATTGTAGTCTACATTGGAGCTATCAGAACTAGAAATAGTAGCACCACTATGCACTAATTTACCAGCATCTTCTTCCATATGGATACGGTTGATACGAATGCGACGAGTTTCACCATTCACCTCTACATCAAGATGACCGTTTACGCAAATAGGCAAGTCAAATTGAGAAGTTTGCCAGTTTTTAGGCAAATCTGGGTAATAATAGTTTTTGCGGTCAAATTTATTGAATAGTACGATTTCACAGTTTAATGCTAAACCGACTTTGATAGCATATTCCAATACTTTTTGGTTAAATACAGGCATGGTTCCTGGCAAACCTAAGCAAGTTGGACATACATGTGTATTATGGTCGCCCCCGAAGGCCGTTGTACAGGAGCAGAAAATTTTTGAATTTGTTTTCAGTTCAGTATGAACTTCAAGGCCTACTACTGTTTCATATTTCATAGTTTCAATTCTCCCATAGTTGGCAATTTTGTAAATTCAGGACATTCTTGTTCAAAACTATAGGCTGCTTGCAACAATGTACTTTCACCCATAGCAGGCGCCAATAATTGCATACCGATTGGCATACCATTAGAACCAAATCCAGCAGGAATACTGATACCTGGGATACCTGCCAAGTTAACTGGCACTGTACATACATCCTCTAAATACATAGTCAATGGATCGTTGATTTTTTCACCAAATTTAAAAGCTGTATTCGGAGCGGTTGGTGTTAATAATACATCACATTCTTGGAATGCTGCATCAAACTCATTTTTAATCAAACGACGAGCTTTTAGAGCTTTTAAATAGTATGCATCATAATAACCAGAACTCAATACATAGGTACCTAACAAGATACGGCGTTGTACTTCTTCACCAAAGCCTGCCGTACGAGTTTTAGTGGACATTTCCACTAAATTATCTGCTGGCACGCGAAGGCCGTAGCTAACTCCATCATAACGAGCTAGGTTAGAACTTGCTTCTGCTAAAGCGATGATATAGTACGCAGACAAGGCATATTTTGTAGTTGGCAAGGAAATATCTACGATTGTAGCACCCATATTGCGATACGTTTCGATAGCTTTTTCCAAAGCTGCACGCACTTCTGGATGTAAACCTTCACCAAAATATTCTTTAGGCACACCGATGCGCAAGCCTTTTACATCTTTCACAAGAGCTTTTGTATAATCGACACGATCTCCTGGGATGGATGTAGAATCATGGAAATCATGGCCTGTAATAGCATTCAACACGATAGCTGCATCACGTACATCTCTTATCACAGGGCCAATTTGGTCCAACGAAGATGCATAAGCAATTAATCCATAGCGAGATACATTGCCATAGGTTGGTTTCAAACCAACCACGCCACAGTAGGATGCTGGTTGACGAATGGATCCACCTGTATCGGAACCTAATGCCCAGATTGCACTACCACTTGCTACAGCAGCCGCACTACCGCCAGAAGAACCGCCTGGTACATAGTCTGGATTCCATGGATTTGTCGTTTTGCCTAAGGCAGAGTTCTCTGTGGAGCTACCCATAGCAAATTCGTCCATGTTTAATTTACCCAAGATAACAGCATCTTGAGCTTGTAATTTTTCGATAACCGTTGCATTGTAAGGAGGCACAAAATTTTCTAACATATGGGATCCACATGTAGTAGCCACCCCCTTTGTACAAATATTATCTTTAATCGCCCCAGGAATCCCTGCTAATGGCGAAATAGTTTCTCCTTTTGCAATTTTAGCATCTACAGCCTCTGCTTGTGCTAACGCCGCTTCATGAGAGTCAGACAAGTACGCATGTACTGTTGGCTCTACATTACCTTTATGTGCCAATACAGCTTTTGTAAGCTCTAGGGCAGAAATTTCTTTATTTACTAATTTTTGATGTAATTCAAAAAGAGTCATGTATCTTCTCCTAGTTCTGTACAACACGAGGTACTCTGAAATACCCATTCTCTTCTTCAGGTGCATTTTGTAACGCCGCTTCACGCGGCAATGATTGTTTCATCTCATCTGGACGATACACATTTTGTAATGGCACCGCATGAGCCATTGGCTCTACATCTGTTAAATCTAATTCTTCTAATTCCTCCACATAGGTAAGGATATTACTGAGGGCTTTTTCAGCAGCCTCTAAATCTTTAATTTCTAATCGGGATAATAAGGCAATATTCTTAATTTCCTCTTGACTAATTTTCATAGACACACATCCTTTCAATTTATATATTATACCATATTCTCTCGGGAAAAAGAAAAATACCAATATATAATAGGCCTAGTTTCCTATATATATTGGTATTTAATCAGCTATTCATAATGTAAGGCATCAATAGGATTTAACTTAGCTGCTTTTCTAGCTGGATATAAACCAAATACAAGACCTATCGTCATAGAGAATCCAAAGGATAATAAAATAGGGCCTGTGGTCACTACAGTTTTTAACTTAGCTACTGTAGCAATCAGTTGTGAAGCCCCTATTCCTACCACAATACCAATAGCACCTCCTACGAGAGAGATGACGATGGCTTCAATTAAAAACTGTGTAATAATCGTTCGATACGTCGCTCCTAAGGCTTTACGAACACCAATTTCTCGAGTACGTTCTGTGACAGACACAAGCATGATATTCATAATACCAATGCCCCCAACTAATAAAGAAATCGCTGCCACAGCACCTAGGAATAAGGTCATGGTAGCCGTATTTTCTTCTACCGCCTTCATAATGGACGCCATATTGTTCACATTAAAATCATCGAGATCAGGATTTTTAATGCCATGACGGACACGCAAAATATTTTCTATATCTGCTTGCACCCGTTCTAAGTCTTCGCCCTCTTTTGCTTGAATGTAGATCATACGCAAATAATCAACACCCATCACACGTTCCATCATAGTTGTATACGGTACTACAATGACATCATCTTGATCATTCCCCATAGTACCAGAACCCTTTTCATCAAGGACACCTACTACTTTAAACGAATTTTTATGAATCCGAATATCCTTACCAATGGGATCTTCATTACCAAACAAGTTTTTTGCCACTGTGGCACCTATAACTGCCACCCGTTCACGGCGTTCAATTTGACTATCTGTAATAAAACGACCTGATTTCATAGTCCAATTGTTTACATACTGAAAGTCAGCATTAGCACCATTCACAGTTGTGGTCCAATTCTTGCTCATGTACACAGTTAAATACGAATTAGCTGCTACTGGTGAAGCTGCTTGCACGCTATCCATCTTCGAAATAGCTTCATAGTCGCCCATTTTTATCGTTTTATTAGCACCAGATACAGGGCGTACCCCTGGTGTTCTAGGAGCCCCTGGATAGACCATTAATAGATTACTACCCAAACTGGAAATAGATTCTGTGATTTGTTGACGAACCCCATATCCAATAGATACCAATGCAATCACAGCCGCTACACCAATGATGATACCTAGCATCGTCAATAATGACCGCATCTTATTGGCTATTAGAGATGACCAAGCCATTAAGAAACCTTCCTTATACATGGCTTTCACCTCCTACCTGCAATCCTTTCAGATGAGGATTTATTCTATCTTCTACAATAAGACCATCTTTTAAAACCACATTGCGACCTGCATATTCAGCAATATCTGGCTCATGGGTGACTAAAATGATGGTCCGTCCTTCTTGATATAATTCCGTAAAGATATGCATCACATCTAAACTTGCTTTTGAATCAAGGTTACCTGTAGGTTCATCCGCCATAATAATAGCTGGGTCATTTGCCAATGCCCTGGCAATAGCAACACGTTGTCGTTGTCCCCCTGATAATTCTGCTGGCATATGATCCAACCGAGTACCGAGCCCCAAATCTATCAATAACTGACTAGCCCTAGCTTTACGTTCTGCTTTAGACACTCCTGCATAGACCATCGGTAATGCTACATTATCTAGAGCCGTTAATTTAGGCAATAAATTAAAACTTTGGAACACGAACCCAATTCGTTTATTTCGTACATAGGCCAATTCATCGTCCCCCAGATGGGCTACTTCTTCTCCATCTAATCGATAGGAACCACTGGTAGGTCTATCAAGACACCCTAAGATATTCATAAACGTAGACTTCCCCGAACCAGAAGGTCCCATGATAGAGGTAAACTCTCCTTCATAAATGGACAAATCAATACCATGTAATACTGGTACCGTTAACTTTCCATTCACATAGGTTTTCGTAATCCCCTCCAAGGTAATGGCTGCTTTTTTTGAGTTTCCATTAGAATGGCCCCCTCTGTTGTTGTTTTTTCGTCGCACTTACATCACCACTGATAATGATTTCATCACCTTCTTCTACTCCAGAAATAATTTCAATTGTAGAATCACCAGTCATACCAGTTTTTACACTGGTTCTAAGAGGTTTACCATTTTTGATGACATACACAAATTCTCCCACTTTATCAGAACGAACAGCAGCCAATGGAACTACCAATACATTTTGTCGTTCTTCTCCATGAATCGTAGCACGTGCGGTCATACTAGGAAAGAAATGACTTACATCACCAGCAGGAATTGCTACGCGCACTGTATAATACACTACAGATGAACTGGTCGTTCCCATACTACCTTTTGTACCTAAAGAAATACTTTTAACAGTACCCGTGAAAGTCTTACCAGGATGCGCATCGACCGTGAAATCTACTTTGGCACCTTCTTTTACATTTCCAATATCTGTTTCGTCAACTGTTAAATAAATTTCTAAATCAGACAAATCAGCGATAGTGGCAATGATCATTTGTGTAGAAATACCAGTGGCGATAGTTTGACCTGCTTTCAAAGGTTCTCCAATAATGGTCCCATCCATAGGAGCTGTAATAGTACTATCTGTTAAGTTTGCTGCTACTTGATCATAACTAGCTTTTGCTTTTTCATAGGCTGCTAAGGCATTATCATAGGTTTGCTGTGAAATTGCACCTTGTGACACTAACGTACGGTATCGATCCAAATCTGTGGCTGTTTGGTTAAGTGTGGCCCTTGCATTATCTACAGAAGCCTGTAATTGACGAGAATCAATAGTAGCGATGACCTGACCTGCTGTTACATGCTGATTGGCTTTCACCAAAACAGATTCTAATTTGCCAGGAATATTGGTAGATACATCTACATAGCGAACAGGATTAATCGTTCCCGTTGCATTAATAGTAGATGAAATACTACCTTTTCCTACTTTTCCCGTCGTATAGGTAGGTGCCTCTTTTGTTTGGCTACTGCTATACCATTGCCATCCACCAATAGCTACCACTAAGATAGCCACAATGGCAATCCATAATTTTTTATTTTTCCACATAAAATATCTCCTTTCGTCCATCGATTATATATAGAATACCACCAAAATGGTGTTTCCTTACTCTAATAGGCCCAAGCCCCAACATATAGTATAGACTTTTATCTCCTTAAACTGGTTTACGCCTGCTGATAGCTTCCTTTTATAAGTAGCCCTTTACTATAGTATAAAACAAAACATACCATAGATAGAGGATAAAAAGAAAAGAAAACTAAAGTTAGTTTTCTTTATCTTATACAATACAATAGCAAAACAACTATGAAATTATTGTCCTAATACTCGTATTAATTGGTATAAAGAAGTATCTAAAGGATACTCACATGTAACTGCTTCCTCATAGGCTATCGCATCAATATGATTGCAATGAACCCCTATTAGATGATGAGTATGTCCCTCTAGCAAGGCACGTACTCCTGCCTCTCCTAAGCGAGCAGCCATTAATGCGTCATAAGCAGACGGTGATCCACCACGTTGTAAATAACCTAACACTGTCACAGAAGGTGCATAGGATGTATGTGCTTTAATATATTGAGCCACTTCAAAAGCGCTATAGGCTCCTTCCGCAACGATAATAATACTATTCTTTTTACCATTACGAGTAGTATTTTCTAATGATTCTTTTACCTCTTCTAATGTCATTGGCACCTCTGGTGTCAGTACCACCTCAGCACCGCATGCGACGCCAGCATACACAGCAATATGACCTGCATGTCGTCCCATCACTTCTACAATGGCTACACGATCATGAGCCGTAGAGGTATCACGAATTTTGCTCACCCCATCAATGATGGTATTAAGAGCTGTATCAAAGCCGATTGTATAATCGGTACCATTCATATCTTTATCAATAGTGCCTGGAATTGTCACCGTAGGTAATCCTAGGTCAGACAACACCTTAGCACCACACATAGAACCATCTCCACCAACAACGACTAATCCGTCAATACCATGACGACGTAAATTATCATAGCCTCTTTGTTGATGTTCAGGTTCTTTAAATTCAAGACAACGGGAAGATTTTAAAATCGTCCCTCCCTTGTTCACAATATTCCCTACACTACGCCGAGTCAAAGAAATAAAGTCTTCTTCTAAAACGCCCAAAAAGCCTCGTTGTATTCCTACTACATCGAGGCCTTCATATATTGCACTTCTTGTGATAGAACGAATGACTGCATTCATTCCTGGTGCATCTCCACCACTTGTTAAAATAGCTATACGTTTCATGTTATTCACCTTGGTGTACTTTTCGCCGTTTAAAATATATGCCCTTAGACTTTATGGATCCGTCAATACTCGTCACCAATTCATCAGTATGACTGTATGTAGTATCTAACACATGGTCACATTTGCGATATAAGGGTTTCCACCGTCGCATCATCCATGCTACATACCCAGATACATCATCATAATTCATAGTCGGCCGCTTACCAATCCACCGATTGACACGATTTACAATCCGATAATGTGAAGCGCGTATACCTACAATAAAAGAGTATTTTTGCATATATCGTAATGTACGCATGTCAATAGGGAAGTTTCCACCTACAGAAATCACCGCTTCATGATACATGGCCACCTTTTTAATTACTTCAAATTCTGCACGACGAAATGCCTTTTCACCTATTGTCTTAAAAATATCAGCAATAGGCATATTATATCGTTTTTCTAATATTCGATCCGTGTCAACAAACTGCCAGCCTTTGGCATCCGCTAAATTTCGACCTAAGTGACTTTTTCCGCTCCCCATAGAACCAATGAGGATAATGTTTCTCTTGATAGTCGTTTTCATGTTTTATAATATCTCATTCTTCCATCTAGTAGTAAATTTTAACTTTATTTTACTATACTCGACTATACTTTGACAAACCATTAGGACTAATTTTTGGTATTTTCATAAATCTTACATTGTAAAGTAGTCACACTTTGTGAGTGAATAATTTTCTCTATCCTAAAACGCAAGGTAGGATGTACCTTTTGCATCCCCACCAACCACTGCACCATATCTAGGGTAGACCCTTGTACTACCACATCTAGAGCTCCCTCTTCTTTATGTGTACTGACCATGATTAGAGGTGTATCTTCTATGGAGGATAGCACCAAATGATACAGACCTTCTAGGTCTAACACAGTATCATCTAATTGTTTCACAAATTGATAACTTTCACTATTTAAAAATGTTGTTTCTGCCTCCTGTGAAAGTATCTCTTCATCAATCTCTGCGGAGATTCGTTTTGCTTCTCCCTGAAAGTACACCGTCATACTAATGCTTATAGTTACCACACAACAGTACACACTAACGACTAGAAGTAGACTTCTTTTGGGAATTGGTAAGGCTTTCCATAGTGGCTGTAATACGACTACGATATAGTGCAGTTCCGGATTCTTTTTCCACCACTTCATCATAATGACGGTGACCTCCTAATCGACTCAACACTGAACTAAACTGATGCAATTCAGTTTCACTACTTCCTCTAGCTTCCACATACCATTGGTTCATGGTAGACCACTCGACCAATTGAATGTGATATGTATTCGATGCATCTAATACATATATACATTCCTTCAACGTCCCCTGTGGCAATGGTTCTTCTTTTGTTTTCTCATGAACCATAGAATCATACACACTATGAGCCTCCTTAGCATCAATATGGTGCGATATTGCCTCTTTCTGTTTCTCTACAATGTCTTGATACTGTATATATGCTTTTGTACCCATCGCTACTGCACCTATTAAACCAGCAATCAATAGAACCAATAAAGCCCACCATATGTGTTTGTACCGAATATACCAACACATCCACTGTATATCCGGTTCTATAAAAGTAAGATTTGCCTTATTTTCCATCAGTAAGTAACCTAATCGCTAAACCAAATGCCATTTCATGATTTATATTCTGTGGATTATAATCTTCTCCTTTATCTACTATATGAAGGGGTACCTGATCAATTGTTCCATAAGTTTCTAAAATAGACTCAAAGGCTTTAGATCTTGTTTCATCAAAACCAACTACAATAGCTCCCTTAGGATAGGGTACTTGAAATTGTTTACTATCTTCATAGACCGTTTTACATGCTTCCAATACTTCGTTCACATCTAATGACACTAAGGTATGCCCCGTACAGAATTTATCATTCCATAACGATACTCGCACCTTATCCTCTTCTGGAGTGATACAAAGCATAGATGATTCTCGACCACGGCTGAACGCAAGAGGTGCTGGCCAGTAATCGATAACACGAAGATCGCCTCCGCCTTGTTGAATCCCTTGCGCCACCTGTTTCACTTGTTTTCGTTCTAAGGCTACGATGAGCATACACATTAGCTCCTCCGTTGTACCTGGTCTAGAGGCAAAATCGATAGCATTAGGGAAATCTTCATTCTGAAAGATTCGTTTTCCCTCACGGTGGGCAAATAAGTACTGATCTATTTTATGCATCATCGGTGTTTCCATGTATACTGATTGAAGTGGCGATTCAAAAACACAACCAATAGATATACCAACTTCTCCATAATATTCAAAAAATTCTTTCACATCAGTTCCCTTATTACTGTGTCGTTTTTGAACGATTACATCTTCTAGCACAGCAGTGCCTTCAATTTTGTAGGCTTTCACCCCCACAATTTCATCATGTCCAATGGCAATAGCCATTACTCGTTTACTTTTCACTACAAACCTCCTTACTCTCTGACCCATTCTATTTGTATCGTCTCTAGTATGTCATTTTTATATATGGTCTTAATGTATACATCTTTTTTTATATTCGTTTCTGTTTCTACATCAGTACATAAGAGCCGTAAACAATAAAGTTGCTCTTCTTGTTCTTTATATAAAATAGCCTCAATCCGTTCCGTATCCGTTTCTTCTAGTACATATTTCGGTGAACCACTACCAGTTATTTCCTTTTGATGAGCTAAAAAGAATTTTTTATTTGTACCTAATACTATGCCTCGCTCTATGCCATATTGACATCGAACAAAACGATATTCATCCATCATGCTTTGATACGTAATCTGCATCGTATGTAGCCAAGCCACCCAAGTACCAATGGTCATCATCGCTATTAGTAATATCATGTATGATACAAAGCCATTTTTCTTTTGCCCTTTCCAGCGCAACATAATAGTTAACCTCGCATACATTACCTAATATAAGTGCTCTACAAGCATCTATTTCTAACTAACTGTTTTTTTGTATATATTTTACGGCTTCTGACATAATTCATAACCCTATAGATAGATTATGCATATTAACATGTATGCTTAGTATTTCTGCTCATATGCGTATTTCTATCTATTATGACAAAGTACCAACTTACTTTGCTATATGTTGTAATCTCTGAAGATAGGTGGCATACGGCAGAATGCCTGTCTGTACATGATATCGGTTCTGTCCACCTTCCATAAGTTGAATATGATCTCGCCGCCAATAGGGACGTACCTCTGAATACCAATGTAAGTCAACAAGACCATCTGATCGTTCCTGAAAAAATGTAGACCCTTGCGGAAATACATGTATTTTTCCAATCTTGGGACTAATTTCATTTTCTGTAATATCCTGCAATTGTCCATCAGATAATATGGTCACAAAGGCATCTTGATAGACGCGTATCCTCCAGTTTGATGGAGATACTAGCCATGACCCATCTTTACTAACTATCGGTCTTTTCTCACTATAGCGAAGGCGATTCATAATCTGTATACGACTAAACCTAGCATCTAACAGCAACTCATGACGATGATGCAACATATGTATCCACTTCACACTATGTGATGTGATTAAGAAAAAACCTGTTACGATGGTCATTAATAACAGACTTCCTAATACTGCTTCCACCAGTAAAAATCCTGCTGTTCCCTGTTTACCCTTGGGTATCCAACAAAAAGTCCTCGTCTTTTTCAAGCGTAATACCATACCCATGCATTTTACCTCGCCATTGCACATCACAATTTTTTATATACTTATCTCGAAATCATAACAATTCGTTTTTTAATCTATATCAGATAACTGCACTATATTTTCAGTTTGCCTCTTTCGTCATCTTGATGATGTATCTCATTGGCTAGAAGGCAATAAATAAGTAGTGAACCGATGTATTTCTTCACCATGACGATAGGCTATTACCATTAATATACGTACTCCTTCTTGATTTATTTCTGTCTTACGCTGAAAAGTAGTTGTTCCCACAGTTGGTGGTTCACCAGACTCCGGAATCTGTCCATGTGCCCAACTAGCCTTCCCCTCTTCCATATACAAAATCATAGCTTGTAATATTCTATCTTCTTCCATCATTTTTCCATATTGTTGGATACTGCTCATCATGAGTACGAATAAAGTTGAACATAATAGACTCATTACAAACAACGAAGCTAATACATCCATATAGAGAAATCCTTCCTCTTTTAGTTTCAAAATTTTGATTCCTCCCAACGTATACGCCCTGATTGACGGGCAAAAATGAATGTACGTTTATAGCGAATTAGATCATCTACTAATGTAACAGTAAATACTTTCCCAACTCCTTTATGAGCTATAAATCGAATACTGGGGTAAGTTCCAGTAAATTCGATATGCATAGATTCTGGTAAATTACGGTACACTAAAGAGTTATTTGTATTAATATATCCATATCGCATACGCTCTAGGACAACACGATTGGCACCATTATTATTCTGTAAGTTTCCATACAAAGTAGCAAGTTGCATACGTTTCACATGGGCAAATAAGATACGACCTTCTCGATCAAATACATGATACTCTCGTTGCTCTTCATTATGTAATAATAAAACCATGCCTATAACAAGAGAAAAAATAGTCATATATAGTACAACTTCCACTAATAAGGACCCTTCTATATTCTCTTGGCTTTTCACCAAAGCCACCTCCCTACAGGGCATATGAATAGTAATATGGTTGCCATACTGAAAGAAGGGCCAAAGGGAATATAGGTATGATTCGGAGATGTAACACGCCACACACAACTGTACAAGATGCCAATGACAGAGGAAAGTCCGCATAATGCCAAACATTCCACTGATGTGAGCCAACAACTAATGGCAATCAACCATTTGATATCACCTAATCCCACACCACCACGACTAAACCACCGCAATGACCACCACAATCCGCCCATACAGAGGGCATTGACTACTATCATCAATACATCACCATTACCTATCCATTGGTAAACAAATCCACATATACAAATTAGAATAGCTCCCTCATCGGGAAGAATGTAATATAGCTTATCGATGGTTGATCCCCAAAAGAGCGTTACCTCCAGCATATAAAGAAGTGCCAGTTCATAGATATTCGTAATGTATCCAACTTGATAGGTATAGCAAAGCCCTACTGTCCCTATGACATGAGCAAAAATGGACATAAGGCACCACATACTATGTGTTTTCATATAGGTCCAAGAAACAATGAGATAGAGGCTTGCAACTCCTGTGATACCAGCAATACCTCCTAATACATACTCCATATTTCCCTCTTCCTTTAACTAATTAATTAGCCGCATCAGGTGCAGTGACAGCAATATGTTTACCTTTACCGCCTTCATTTTGTACACTGGTGACTGTATATTCTCCACCCTTAGGAGTTTTCACATGTTCTGTTAAATAGCCTTCTTTGTACAATGTCTCTACCGTAGGTACTGTATCAGTAGATTGTTCCATCATATACAACTGTGCTGCATTAGAAATCGTTGTAACATCTGATTTAATTTTCGCTTCCTTCGCCTTATTTGAGGCATTTAAAAACTGTGGCATTGCCAAGGATGCTAAAATAGCAATGACTGCTACCACAACCATTAATTCCACTAAGGTAAATCCATCTTGTTGCTTCCGTTGTCGTAAAGACAAACGTTGTCGTACTGCTTCCATAATTCCTCCTATTGAATAGCTGAAATTGAATTAAACATCGGTAACATTACCGCTACCACAAGTAAAGCGATTATACTGCCCATAATGCTGAGCATAATAGGTTCTAATAATTGTTCTCCTCGTTTCACAGTCCGGTCCAAAATCCCCTTATAATACGCATGCCCTTGGTCTAACATACTTTCTAGGTCACCCGTTTCTTCTCCGATACGAAGCAAATCCCATAAAAAAGAAGTTCCTAATTGCACCTTTTCTAATGAATCCGTAAATCCATGCCCTTGGGAAATACGAGTTTTCACCTCTTTTTGTAGCGCACTTGCCCAGCGGTTGCCCCACAGCGATTCTGTCATATCCAACAGTTGTAACAAAGGTATACCGCTTTTTAAAAGTAGCTTCCAAATCTGACACATGCGTACCATCGTATACGCCATAAGCCATTCCCTTTGTGCCATACATAGCCAAACCTTACGATGCACACTGAATTTCACAGATTCTCGTTCGTACGATTTCCAGAAAACCATACCGAATACTAGCAAGGTAATCAGGAGATATACTCCTTTATCTTGTAACCATGTGCCTCCTGCAAAAAGGGCTGCTGTAAGCGGTGGCAATTCGATTTGCATGCTCTCAAAGACAGCTTTAAATTGCGGTAAAATAAAACCTACTGCAACACCTACAAATATTATCATAAGTACCACCAAAAACGATGGGTATGTAATGGCTGATACTAATTGTTGGCGTAAACGATGCTCTTCTTCGTACATACTTTGAATCATGCCTAACGATTCAACTAAGGTTCCTGATGCTTCCCCCGCCTCCAGTATAGTGGTGACAATGATAGGACACTGGTACTTGGATAAACTCTTTGATAGTGCCATGCCACGTCCTACATCTTCACGAATATCTTCATAAGGGATGGTAGCTCCTTTGGTATTGACCATCATATCTAAGGCTTTTCGTAAAGAAATACCTGCGCCCAACAACATATGTAATCGATAGGCAAAGTGAATCATATGTGCTGCTTTCCATTGCTGTTTTCTTGACTTCACAACAACACATTCCAAATGAATCGGTGTAATAGATTGATAGGCTAGCTTTGCCTGCACTTCCTCTTCAGAGTCGCCCCATACTTTGCCTGACACTATTTTTTATCCGTCGTAAATCCTTCATACGTATACCAACTCATAGATATTCTCCACTAATTTACCTGTAATACAGACTCTAACACTGGCGATGAACCATAGATTGACCTTAACTCGGCAACTGCCATTTCCAGTGTTTTCATGGGCCTTTGCGTTTCTTGTATGGATACGATTTGTGGCTCCTTTCGTTGCCGTATCAAGTTAGCCACTGCAGGGGTATTAATCAAAATGTCTCGTACCGGTATAAATCTATCGTCGATAACAACCAGTCGTTGGCAGATGACGGCTCGTAATATCTGTGAAAGTTGTGTCCGAACTTCCTCTTGTTGGTGTGCTGGAAACATGGAAATCATCCGATTAATGGACATAGTAGCACGTTGCGTATGCAAGGTAGCAAATACGAGATGCCCCGTTTCCGCCGCATGTAGTGCCGCTTCCAATGTTTCCTTATCCCGTACCTCACCGATTAAAATCACATCTGGATCTTCTCGCAATGCATCTCGAATACCGTCTGCCATATGATGAAAGTGTGTATGCAATTCCCGTTGATGTATTAAGGACTGTTGATGTTCCAATACATATTCTATGGGGTCTTCTAGTGTAATAATATGGCGTCGCATACTTTCATTGATGTGCATTAAACAAGAGGTAAGAGTGTAAGATTTTCCTGAACCAGTAGCACCAGCGATAATGACTAAACCTTCTTTGAAAGAAGATATACGGCGCAATAAATTGCCCTCTTCCGATGTATCGAGACCTGTTTTAGGGGGATACAAAATACGTAAGGTACCGCCCCAACCAGAACGCCAACGGAATAGATGAACCCGAATGCGTAAGCCTTCAAAGGTCATGGCTCCATCATAGGACATCAAAGTATCCGATATGGTATGTACTTGGTCGGTTATAAACCTTAGCATGTCTTCATCAGATAAGTGGTACTCTGTAGGTACTACGTCCATGCCCAAGCGCCAAAAGACCGTACCACTTTGTACATGAATATCTGTAGCTCCTCGCTTGATAGCTTCGTGTAATACCTGTGACCAAATCATAGTACTACCCCCACACGAAGTACCTCTTCTTCCGTAGTCAAACCTTCCTCGATGGCTTGCCGAGCTGACTCTTCCAAAGAACAAAGCAGATAGGAATCTAGCTGTTGCCAATGGCAATCATGGTTCGGAATGGCTAGTAACTCATACAATCCACAGCGACCATGATACACTCCATCTACTAGCGTTCGTACCAATCGTTGCGAGATAACACCTGTCAAGGTGGCACGTACAAGATAGTCTTCTACCCCCATATCCACCAATCGTTCCACCACACCTAGGGCATGGTTCGTATGAATTGTGGAGAGCACACGATGCCCCGTAAGCGCTGCCTGTACCGCTAGCTGCGCCGTTTCTTGGTCACGAATTTCACCAACTACTATGGTGTCTGGATCATGCCGTAAAATAGCACGTAATCCCTTACTGAAAGTCATACCAATCTGTGGCTGTACACCAATTTGAACGGCTTTTTCTACGATACGTTCCACTGGATGCTCTAAGGTAATGATTTGCTCCTCTTCTCCATTAAGTTCTTGTAATAATGCATACAAGGTAGAACTTTTACCAGAACCTGTAGGTCCACACACAAGCAGTAACCCATGTGGGCGTGCCAATAACCTGCGCACCTCTGCACTGATATGAGCAGGCATCCCTAATTCTTCTAAGGATTTTATTTGTTCATCATGCCAAAAGAGTCGACATACAAGACTTTCACCATACACAGACGGCAGGGAAGACATATGTATCGTTCCTGAGTGATTTCCATGAGTCCACACATACCGCCCATCTTGAGGTAATCTTTTTTCACTAATATCTAAAGATCCTAACACTTTCAAACGATTCATCAGCTGCTCACCTTCTGGCATGGGAATCCGATCTATCTCTTGCAAACGGCCATCCAAGCGGAATCGAACTTGCACCTCTTTTTCTAAAGCATCAAAATGCATATCACTGGCTCCACTTTCATAAGCACGCTGAAAGAAATGATCCAGCTCAATCTCCACATGGTACATAATTTCACCTCCTTTACTTGCGTACTTAGGATTTCTCTATACACCCTCTAAAACCCTAGAAAACACTCCTACCAGTCAACGTTGACTAGTAGTGCTATTTTAGGAGTAATTAATCAAAAAAGGGCCATAACAAAGATGTAGAATCTACATATTGTTACAACCCTTATATATTGGCATGTCTAGCTAATTCCCCTTATCGTAAGATAAGTACTTAGCGCTTTTTCTGTTTTTTATTTGTTTCTTCTTGTTGGAGCAATACTTTTTTTACTTCATCATGGATAAATTTAGAGTATTCTTTCACACCTGTATCATTAGGATGGATACCGTCATCTCCAAGCCAGTCACGATGTTTTGCTGCTAGGCTAGCCCAGTCGATGATATGCACATTCGGATGTTCTTTGGCAAGCTTAGTTAAGTATGTATTATTGGCTTCAATCCATTGGATGCCTGGCGCATAATTGTTGATCCAGAAAATCTGACGATTGGACCCTAAATACTGCACTAATGCTTTTGTTTCATCTTCATAATAGCCTGTAATGGGACCATTCGTGCCAAGGCCAATAAGGACCGCATTGCCTAATTGTTGCTTAGCATCCATTTGCTTTGCAATCCCTAAACCTGCTCCTACATAACGAGATACTTTGGCATCAATTTGTATACCTGCAAAGTCCTTTCGTAATGCATGCGCGGAACCAAGCATGACGGAATCACCAATGGCTGCCATATGCACCATATCTTGTGGATCGCTGACAGTAGACAAATCGATTACCTTCGCATTTTCTGCAGCTTGGGATTCTGCATTCTTCGCCAATCGCACTTGCAATTCTGTCACATCTTGTTGCTTCTCTTCTGATGCTGTAGCAAATGCATACATACCTAGGACAATACAAATAGCCCCCACGATAGAAACAACTTTCACATAGTAGGAACGAACGACATCCACAATAGCACGGACACTATGTTGACGGACACACCAATTCGTCACCGCTTCAGACCAAAGTGTAAGGCCTATGATAGCCGATACTAAGACGATATAGTAGGCTATGGGTGATGCAAAATATTCCATGAAACCCATATGTTCAAAGAGATAAATCATTGGATATTGCCATAAAAATAATCCATAACTATGTTTACCAAACCATGCGAGGAGTGGCACATCAATCAGTTTTCCAAGTGGCGTGTTAGGACGTTCTACTAACCACACCATGAACCCAAATAGACAAGTAAATGCTACCATGCCATAGGTGTAAAGAGAAGGGCTTTGCCCATCTAAATAGATGTACCCTAGCACTGTTACAATGATACCTACCAGTAGGAGTACACTGCTGATAACATTTCCTTTCATAGTGCCCAAAGGATATAGTTTTTGTTCACTCCGGTGCAATCCCAAAAAGGCACCCAATAGCAATGCGAATAGCCGTGTGTCTGTGCCGTAATAAAAACGAGATACGTCCATACCCTCTGTATATAGTAGAGGCATAGTGACAGAGGAACCTAATGCTAACACCAACATCCATACTAGACCGATGGTATAACTCCATTGTCTTTTCAGTGCTGTATAGATCCAAAATAGAATTGGCCAAATGACAATGTATTGAATTTCTACCCCTAAGAACCACATATGGGTGAATGGCGATGTGTTTACTAAACGGGTAAAATAGTCCGCATTTTGTGCGATTTGCCACCAGTTATTATAGCCCAGCAAAATGGAAATCACTTCTGGGCGTATGCCCGCTAGTTTTTCAGGTAATAGTAAATGCCATAGCCCTAATATGACCGTCACCATCAACACTAAGGGGATAAGAATCCGCTCTGCTCTACGCTGAAAAAATTTGGAAATGCTATAATTTCCCACCTTCCATTGTTGATTTGTGGTGAAAGCTAATAAATACCCCGATAAGACAAAGAAAAGGGAAACCCCCATGAACCCGCCACTGGCTGCATGGGGAAATAAATGAAAGATCGTGACCCCTAGAATGGCTAACCCTTTTAGCCCGTCAAGGCCTTTCACAAACTGACCTGGTTTGACTCCTATAATACGTTTTTTCTGTCTTGAACCGAGCCCTTGATGCGGTTCTTCTAACTCTGGTGGCATCATTTGTCTTCCCTTCCATTATGAATAATATATACTACATTATTTGATACGTAATATACATTATAGCATAGAGAATGGGCACTGCGTAGAGTAAATTTTAAGAATAGTAAGCACTTTCTTATTACAAAAAAAGCAACAGAATTTTCACATCCTGTTGCTCTTATCATATCTTATTCTTTTGTTTTTCGACTGGTATCGCCCATACGGGTTAGTTTCACTTCCCCTAGTTCTACCCCACGAGTATGTTGTGTATGAGACCATACTTTATCGTGGCGATTCAAATATCCTAAGAAGGTAACGGGTACCCAAGAATAGATGAATAGCGGATACAATAGATAATAGATCCAAACTTTTGGTGGCACTTTAATTTGTGCTAACACAATGAGTGGAAATAAATATTGTCCAATACCGATAATCTGCCATACTTGCACTGGCAAAATTTGGTAAATAATATTCGTATACAACGGTACAATACCATTGATATAGGTCATAATAATATAAAAGGCGGACAGTAACAAGAAATAGGGCTGTGTAATCTGCACAATCCCATCTAGAATCGTCCATTTTCCTTTCTTAATACCTTGTACAAAGAGTTTCGGAATATACCGTTCTCCTGTATCAAAATGCCCTTGAGCCCAACGTTTCCGCTGATTCCAAGACTGCATAAAGGTCAGTGGCTTTTCATCATATACGATAGCATTGTGAGCCCATGTTGTTTTCACCCCATGAATCAACAATTTCAAAGAAAATTCCATATCTTCTGTCAAGCTATTACAAGACCAACCATAATCACGGATGATATCTGTACGAATACACATACCTGTACCACCCAAGGCTGTGGAAAGTCCCAAGTTATATTTCGCCAAGTGCCACATATGATTGACCATCCAAAAGGCAATGGCAAAGGTACCAGCTACCCATGTATCGGTTGGATTCTTCGCATTCAAGTACCCTTGAATCACTGGCTCCCCTTTTTCCAAATGACGATTCATTTCATAGAGGAAATGAGGATGCACTAGATTATCCGCATCAAAAATTACGAATGCATCATACTTGCGTTCCATGGCGAATACTTTGTCAAACATCCAGCCCATGGCATAGCCTTTACCCACTTCTTCTGTGTTAAAACGTTCATACACTTCAGCACCAGCTTCACGAGCAATCTTAGCGGTGTCATCTTTACAATTATCTGCCACCACAAAGATATCATATAAGTGGCGAGGATAATCTAAGACTTGTAGATTATTCACCAATTGACCTATCACGGCACTTTCATTATGGGCACAGACAATAATAGCAAAGGAATGTTTCGGCGGACATTCTGTTTTATCACTTTTATGCCACATGCCACAGACCATCAACACAAAGTAATACAAGGTATAAAATACGATAATTACCTGTATGGGAATCATAATTAGGTCAAACCAAACGTAATTCATTCTAGTTCCTTCCTATTTACGAATGTTGTTGATGATAGTATTACTAATACCATATACAGCATATAATACAAAAATCAAAACCGGCCAGGAGCGATAGTCCATCAATAAACAAAACACACCACAACCTACAGTAATACCTACAGCAATCGGTTGCACTGGATCGCTACCTTTCCCTTTGAAATCTGGATGATGCACATTGCTAACCATCAAGTAACCTACGAATATCATAGCTAACATCAACGCCACATCAGGAATACGAACACCACTTAACACATAGGTAGCTGCCATACAACCTGCTGCAGGAATCGGTAACCCTTGAAAATAACCATGTACTTCTTCTGTCATAATATTAAATCGTGCCAATCTGAAAGCTCCCAACACAGAGAATACCAACAATGGCACATAGCCTAACCAACCATAGTGATCCAAACTCATCATATACAGCATAAAAGCTGGAGATACGCCAAAGCCAACTACATCGGCTAAAGAATCTAATTCACGGCCAAAATCTCCAGAAACACCCAAAGCACGAGCAATACGTCCATCTAAGCCATCGGCTAATAAGGACAAAAGCACACATATGGCTGCCCAAGTAAAATTACCTGTAGCAGATAAACTAATGCCTATCACACCGAAGGCTAAATTTGCTGCTGTGCAAAGATTGGGAAATATAGACTTATTCATCTTTCACCCTCCCAATAATCGTTTCTCCACCAACTACATGTTGCCCTTTTGTGACGCAAATCTCTACGTCTAATGGAACAAATAGCTCTGTGCAAGAACCGAATTTAATCATACCATACAAGGTACCTTGCTCCAAGGTATCTCCTACATCTGTCCAAGACACGATACGTCTAGCCAACAAGCCCGCAATCTGTGTCACCACAATTTCCATCTTGTCATTTTTAATGCTAATTGTATGACGTTCATTTTCATATCCTACTGAATCTTTATAGGCAGGTAAGAAACGACCTTCTGTATATTGTCGAAACGTAATTTCACCTGCCATTGGCGCCCGATTCACATGGACATCAAAAACAGATAAAAAAATCGTTACTTTTTTACATTGTTGATGTAAATATGTGTCCTCAAACACCTCTACTACTTCCATTACTTTCCCATCTGCAGGTGATACTAACACCATTGGATCATGAGGAATACGGCGATTAGGATTTCTGAAAAAATAAGTAAAGAATAATGCCAGTACAAATGATATAATTCCTAACCACCATGATAGAAAGTAGCCTACCAGTGCTGTCACAACAAGACAAGCACCGATTAAAGGATATCCTTCTTTAACAATCAAACCCATACTAAACCTCTCTTAACTAGTGATGGCTCCAACAAGATACAACTTCTCTGTATCAATGTTTATGGCGCCATACAGTCCACATAAATTTAGGCAATGCTAACATACGAATGATACGTTTCGGTTGTAATGCCAAGCGATATAACCACTCTAAGCGGTTTTCTTGCATCCATACAGGAGCTCGTTTCAACATGCCCGCTAACACATCGAAAGAACCGCCCACTCCCATGGCAACTACACCATCTAATTGGGCTAATTTTTCTTGAATCCAAAACTCTTGTTTCGGCACCCCAAAGGCAACAAACACTAATTGAGCGCCACTACGTTGAATCTCATCAAGAATGTCTACTTCTTCCTCCGCTGTGAAATATCCAGAATGATATCCCACTACCGGCAATTCTCCAAGTTCTGCTGTCATATTTTCTAAGGCTTTTTTGACAACTCCCTCAGCTCCACCTAAACAGTATATCTTAACATTATGTGCTTTAGCTGCCTTCAATAACTGTTGCAATAGGTCACAACCTGTCACTCGTTCTGGAAAACGCTGTCCTTGTTGCTCAGCTGCCCATAAAGCACCTGCTCCATCCGGTACAACGAGATCCGCTTGTTGCAGAACCTCTAACAATCTTTGATCATCCTGTGCCATCATAATCATTTCTGCATTGGCCGTTGCCACCATATGTAATTTTGGCTGTCCCACTAATGAAAGCACTCTATCTACGGCTTCCGTCATCGTTACCACATCAATTGGGACGGATAGCACATGTATTTGATTCTGCACCATTCACCTCATCTACTCTAGTATGTAAACAAGAAGGACAGGACATATGAAAGAGACTATACCCTGTCATAGACCTATCCTTCTGGTAGGTAATTTTCCTAATTATTTCTTTTCGCAGCGCATAACGCCAGCTTCCATATAGTTATCAGCTTTCATGTCCACGAAAATTACTTTTACTGCTTCTGCCGGTACTTTTACAGTTTCTACAGTTGCTTTTGTAATCGCTTCGCCAAGAGCTTTCTTTTGTTCAAAAGTACGACCTTCAACAAGTTCTACATGAATAATAGGCATGAGTCTTTCCTCCCTCACCACTAGATATCTATAGCACCATGCTACAGATAAAATCTCACCTTATTGTATCATAGATAGCCCTTAATAAACAACTTTAGCTATACAAAATACGCATATATTGTGGACCAAAACGAGATTCCATTTGATGTCGTAATATTTCTTGCACTTCATCAAAGCCATGAGCTTGCAAATAAGCCTTCGCATCTTCACGTGCCTCTACAAGAATCGGTATATCTTTGATAATGTTCGCAACTTTCAAATCTGGCAGACCTGACTGAGCCAAGCCAAATAATTCCCCTGTGCCACGGATAAGCAAGTCTTGTTCTGCTAGTTCAAATCCGTCTTGCGTTTGTTCCATCAGTGAAAGTCGAGTTTTGCTATCAGGATTTTTACTATCACTAATCAGAATACAATAGGCCTGTGCTGATCCACGACCTACACGACCTCGCAATTGATGCAACTGGGATAAACCAAACCGTTCCGCATTATGGATACACATAATCGTCGCATTCGGCACATTCACGCCTACCTCAATCACCGTAGTCGATACTAACAAATGAATCTCTCGACGATAGAACGCATCCATAATTTCTTCTTTTTCCTTTGGACGCATGCGACCATGCACCAAACCTACACGATAGTGTGGCTCAAAGTATTCTTTATATTCATAAGCAATCTGTTCCGCAGCTTGCAAATCCATTTTTTCAGACTCTTCCACTAATGGGCACACGGCATAGACCTGACGACCCGCTTGCATTTCTTTTTCAAAAAAATGCAACAATCGCTCTTTATAGGACGAATCCACGGCGTAGGTCTTCACTGGTTTACGACCAGGAGGCATTTCCTTAATCAAAGAAACTTCTAAATCTCCATAAATGGATAAGGTCATAGTCCGTGGTATAGGGGTTGCCGTCATGATTAGCACATGAGGATGGTCTCCTTTTCGTTGTAGTTTCGCCCGCTGCTCTACACCAAATCGATGTTGTTCATCCACTACAATTAACCCTAATTGATGAAATATAACCCTATCTTGAATCAATGCATGGGTACCTACTAAGACATCGATATCTCCTCGTTCTAAAGCTTCATAGAGATCTTGCTTTTTTTTCGTTGAACCCGTCAACAATGCCATTCGTATCGGAGCATCTTGAAAGAGTTCCTGAAAGCTTTCAAAATGTTGTGTGGCTAAAATTTCCGTCGGCGCCATAATCGCCCCTTGAAATCCATTTTCTACTGCTTTAGCTAGCGCCAAAGCAGCTACTACCGTTTTACCAGAGCCTACATCACCTTGTACTAACCGCTGCATAGCTTGGGGCTGCTCCATATCCTTAGCAATCTCCCCTAATGCTTTTTCTTGATCCCCTGTCAAAGTAAATGGTAAGCCTTGCCTAATTCGTTCCACCAAAGATCCATTCTTTGTCATAGGAAAGCCTCCTTGACCTTGCTCGTGAGCTCTTAGTAGTAACAATCCCATTTGCATAATCCATAGTTCTTCATAGGCTAATTGTTTGCGTGCCTCTTGGTAGCGTTCCCACGATGTAGGAAAATGCATTTCTCGAAAGGCATCATAGCGGCTCATAGTAAACTTGTCTCCCATCACATCTTGAGGGACCACGTCTTCTAACGTGGAATTATGGTCAAACCAATTTTTAATGGCTACGCGAATCCCCCACTGTTTCATGCCTTCCGTCAAACCGTAGACAGGTACAATACTACGATCTATGATTTGTCCTTCTTCTATCATTTCCACTTGTGGTGTATTCATTTGGTAAGCACCATAGGCATGTTCTATCTTCCCATAGGCATAGATATGTTGACCTGGTTTATAAAAGTTTTTCTTATAGGCTTGGTTAAAAAAGGTCAAGTTTAATTGACGTATTCCATCAGATAGAGTAACCGTTAAAATATGCATACGTGGTCTTGGTCGCTTTTCACTGACCCGTAATACCTGCCCTGTCACACCTACCATCTCTCCTATAGGAGCTTCACAGGTCGTATACACTTGCCGTCTATCTTCAAAAGTACGTGGAAAATAATGCAATAAACCTGTTACCGTATAGATTCCTAATTTATTCAATTGTTTCACTCGTTGCGGTCCCACACTTTTTATAGATTGCAATTGTTCGTTCATATTCTATCTGTACTCTTTCCTTTTTTCTAAAAGTACCCTCTACTCTATCAACTCTGAAAGCCTGCTACATGACTAATTTGTATTGGTTGCTTAATACATAAGAATCGCCATGCTGTAAACACTCGCTAATACTCTGTCATAACCAGCCTCACTGTATCTATGTATGGTATGCATCTATGTGTGTATCTATCCTATGACACACTATCATACGTAGCAGCTACTTGATGTTTTATATTATACCATAGAGAGACAATACAATATGAACTCTGCCTAAAAATAGGTGCAAAAAAAGAAGGGCACTTTGTAAAAGAGTTACGTGAGTTAGGTTATATAACAAAGTGTCCTTCTATGATTAAATTATACATCTTGTTTAAATTAAACGCAAGTCATATTTTAATAAAATTTGACAGTGTTTACTATTTTAGTATATAGTTAATAAGCTAGTATAATCTTATCTAAAAGGAACAAATGCACTTGCATTGTTATGCCCTTTTATGATAAAATACATATGTTATATTAGTAGTAAACACTTTGGAGGTGGAAACAAATGGCAAACCTTTGCGAAGTATGTGGTAAATCCACTACTACGGGTATGAATGTTTCTCATTCCCATATCCGTTCCAAACGAACTTGGAAACCAAACATCCAAAGAGTACGAGCAATTGTAGACGGCGAAACTAAACGAGTTAACGTTTGCACACGCTGCCTTCGTTCTGATAAAATTACACGCGCGTAAGATTTTGAAGGTACATGTACTCAAAAAAGAGGCTATCAGTCAGGAAGAAATTTCTTCAGTACTGATAGCCTCTTTTGCTATGTTTAGCTTTATTATTTTACTCTATTTTTACACCCGTGAAACTCAGGGCTCAGTATAAGCCTAACTGTATAAAAAGTAAGCCTCTCCTTTATTTTGCTAATAATTGTAAAAAACTTTCCCCTGCAAATGATTCTTTAACCCCAAAGTTTTTCAATATAGTTTGTCCAATATCTGCAAAGCTACGTCTATCCCCTAGATCAATGGGCCCTGTGAAAGATGGTGAGTACGCCAAGAGTGGCACGAGTTCCCGTGTATGGTCTGTTCCCTTCCAAGTCGGATCATTACCATGGTCTGCCGCAATCAGTAACAAATCATCTTCCGTCAATAGTTCTAGTAATCCCCCTAGTTGATAGTCGAACATTTCAAGCTCACGTCCATAGCCCTGTACATCACGACGATGTCCATACAAGCTATCGAACTCTACTAGATTGACCATCATATAGCCATGAGTAAATCTACCTTCTAACGTAGTATCTGATGTATCTTGCATACTATGTGTACCATCTGCAGTATGCCCCAACAAGGCAGCTACTAGGTTCATGCCATGAGAATTAGATTTTGTTGGAAAGGATTGATCCAAACCGATATGAGCGTATATATCTCCAATCTTTCCTACTCCGATAGTCGGCACTTTCGCATCTTGTAAGGCTTGCAACACGAAACGTCCTTCTGGCAATCGACTATAGTCATGACGATTTGAGGTACGCACAAAACGACCTGGCTCCCCTACAAAGGGACGAGCAATGATGCGCCCAACATAGTAATCCCCAATACATACTCGTTCCCGTGTAATTTGGCACATCTTGTATAGGTCCTCTAAAGGAATGATGCTTTCATGAGCGGCGATTTGAAACACCGAGTCGGCAGATGTATACACAATGGGTTTCCCCGTTCTCATATGCTCTTCCCCTAGGCGCTCAATGATTTCCGTCCCCGATGCCGCTTCATTGCCTAGGAATCCATAGCCAGTTTCTTTCGTGAAAGTATCCATTAACGCCTGTGGAAATCCATCATAAAACGTTGGGAAAGGAACTTTCACAGGATGACCCATCATTTCCCAATGACCACTGGTGGTATCTTTCCCTGTACTTTGTTCATGCATGCGACCAAAGGCACCCACCACTGTATCTTGTTGCGGTGTAATATCTGCAATCCTACTGATACCTAATTTTCGTAAATTCGGAATCTGCAAAGGCCCTACGGCCTCTTCAATATGGCCCAAGGTATTAGCATCCGTATCTCCAAAACGTTCTGCATCTGGGCTGTGACCTATTCCTACACTATCTGTAACGATAGTTATAATTCGTTTAAACATAGAGACCTCCTCTTTGTTAAACACTCGTAAACAATCTATGCCTAGGAAGTTAGACTCCTAGGCATTCTTTCGTTATTTCAAATACGGCATAGCTAATAACAACGCGGATAAAGATTTACTATCTTTGATTTTCTCTTCCTTAATGCGTTGTAGCAATTCGTCGAACCTATATCGCTCAACTTCCACATATTCATCTTCATCCCAATGGATTTCCCCTTTGGAAAGCCCTTTTGCCACATACAAATGAATGACTTCATTACAAAAGCCAGGAGATGTTGCAATAGTACCAAGACTAATCCATTCCGATGCGATAATGCCAGTTTCTTCTTCTAGCTCACGTTTCGCACATACCAAAGGATCTTCACCAGCATCTAATTTACCGGCAGGAATTTCCAATAAATAATCGTTCAATGCATAGCGGAACTGTTTTTCCATAATAATGCGATTGTCTTCATCAATGGCTACCACTGCACTTGCCCCTGGATGATGTACCACCTCACGCCAAGCTTCCTTGCCATTGACCTCTGCTACATCATAAGTTACCTTAATCAATTTACCATCGAATTTCATTTCCGATGAAAGTTTATGTTCTTGCATGGGTCCTCCTTAATTTACGATAATAGGTTCTATTTGATTATGAAAAATAATAGTTCCTTTATTAGTCCATCGTACACTCATCTGCCACAACACATCTTTATCAATCGTCGCTAAATATCTGTTTTTACTGTATTCGTTTTTAAATTCTTTTTCTACTATTTGTAGCATATACTGTAGTTCTAATAAAACTGCAAATTCATGTTTACAATGTCCATCACAATAACAACTACATGAGATATCTTCAATGATTCCATTATTATATTCAAATTCTACCTCATAGTACTCTGATCCACGTATAATGGCATATCCATATCTATCATCGATACACATATATACAACTCGTTGTTCTTTATAATATTGTAATCCTCTCTCTACTCGAGCATGCTCTATAGGAAACTGAGTTAGATCATCTAGTGGAAATGGATCCGGTCTATATGTAGAAATATATGGTTCTTCACCTTGGGGAGGAAAAAACCATTGACTGATTTTTTCTTTACCTAAACTTTTACGGTCAAAGCTCAATAACAGTCGATTGAAGATTTTAAATTCCCCTTGTAATTGGGTATCGATCTTAGCAATGACTCGTTCATATTTTGAAGGTCTTACTTTAAATTGATGACGTACATCTACAACTATACCTAACGTATCCTTCATTTTACCAGAAACATAGACATGATCTCCCTCATGAAGAATTATATCTTCACATAAGTATAAAAACGCATCATCTTTTGCCACAAAATATACCTGAACTAAAGTCATATTTCGGTGAGACAACATTGATTTGGAATGTATTAACTCGGTTGTATCACTTATTTCAGACTCAAGAAACTCTATATCCTTTAGATCCATATGATGTCCTTTCTGGGGAGCTATTATTTACCCTCTTGTAAAATTATTTCTTTTAGGTATGGCTCTAGTCTACTTATTACACCTGTTACTAAGGCATTCCCCATCATAAAATATCTATTTCGTTTTGTCATTCCTGTATTAGTCCAATTAGGCGGAAACATCTGTAGTAGTTCTGCTTCAACTTCTGTAATAGTTCTATACTTTTGAGAATCTTCATCTAACACAATATGAGATGATCGATTAACTGTTCCTTCGCTAGTTAACATCGTTCGACCTGGCACATCTACATCATCTGGGAAGTTCATGCTTCCCTCTGAATAGTAATAAATACCACCATCAGGACGAATGCGCTCAATCCGCTTGCCACCTTTTAGATACTTCCATTTCTCTACCTTGTCATCACTAATAATATAGGAAGTATACGATTGTGTTTCATTTTTCTTTGCAATATCTATTACTTTTTTCAGCGGATATACTTCTTCAACAATAGATTCTACATCGCTATTATAAATTTCACCATCAGCCATATAACCAGATAATAAAAACTTACCCTGGTTATAACTATCACTAACTTCGACAATATCCTTATACTGTTGTATATGTTTTTGAACTAAATTTTTTGAAACTTTTTGCACTGGAAATATACTATTAAAAAACTCCTGTTGATAGAACCACTCTTCAATACCAATTTCTTGAATTTTTTGCTGATTAGTATTTGCATAAAAGGTATTTCTCTTATAGGCAAGAATAAAAACCCTTCTACGCTTTTGTGGCATCCCATAATCAGCTGCATTGATAACTCGCCAATGAACATGATATCCTAACTCATCAAATGTTTTTAACATAATAGCAAAGTCACGACCTCTTTGATTAGCTGGTGACTTAAGTAATCTATCTACATTTTCTAATACAACAAAGGATGGCTGTTTTTTTTCTACAACATCTTTTATATCCCAAAATAAAACACCTTTTTTACCTTCAATGCCTTTTTCCTTCGACAGTGTTCTTGCTACAGAATAATCTTGACATGGAAAGCCACCAACTAATAATGTGTGATCCGGAATAGTCTCTTTATCTACTGTATTAATATCTTGATTACTATGATTTCCCACACCAAATCGAGTAGTATAACAATTGAATGCTGGTTGCACTTTAGTAGATGGCTCCCACTGATTAGCCCACACAAAACTCCAATCACCTTGCTCAATGGCAAGACCTGTCTCGGAATCAAATTCATTTACATGATTAAGACCAACCCGAAATCCACCAACACCCGCAAATAGTTCAACTACGGTCAGTTTCATTACTTTCTCCTTTTGAATTATCCTAATCATATACACTAATTAATAGATTAAGAAAATTATAATAAATCTTTAATAACACTTAATACATACGAATTATTTAGCCAAAAACACTGCTTAGTCATAAAACGACCATCTGGTAACTCATCAGCATCTACCAATGATCCTTTTCCATAGGTTATTCCATTTTCTAGTTGATAAAATGCTCTAGATGCATGTGGTCTAATATGACTAATAGGGTGACTATTTTTACCAGGTAAATTATTTTTAACTACATAATCACCTTTTTTATTTTTTGTAGGAATCAGTTCTATACCATCCTTAATAATCTTTTGTACGTCTTTCCAAAACTCTTCTAATAAAGCTATATCCTTAGCTGGCATATTCCAAAGCTTAACACCTTTTAATACACATTCTCCTGTATCATTTTCAGTATATACAACAAAGAATAGCTTAGTTTCTTCAAAGTATTTACATAAATCAGATTCTTCCCATTCTTCATCTACTAGTTTCTTAAAACTAAAAGATGGAAAAGACATGCTTTCTTTGATTTTATTATTTTTGTTAACTCGAATCGTCTTGACAACAATATTAGCCTTAAGAAACTCCTCAGCTTGATTAGAAGATACACCCAACATCCGATATACTAGTAAACTCAGTCGAGCTTTATTAGAAGAATCCATTAAGTTAAAGATTTGACATAATTCTTCTTCCGTTTTACCTATATATGGTTTAATCTTATCAGTTAATACCTTACCTAGATTTGTCTCGTTAGTATCAGTTAGGATAGACTCTGCCACATCATGCTTTCCTACATAATAATTATTTAGTACATAGGTCATATAACTTTGTTTAAAAGCAAACGCACGACGTTTTGCTGGTACATCAGGATTATAATATTGTGTAGACATACTAGATGCTGCCGTTGCACCTTTTGTGCATGCTCCTAAATATAGTGTATCTCCTTCAGAAAGCTCATGAGCCTTTCCCGATTTTATTTTATCAATAATAAGTTGGTAATCATTAATTATAATCTCTAAGTCTTTATCAACTGGTTCAAATAGACCTACAAAGTTAATACCATAATCTAGTTTATCAGCTAGCAATCTATCTCTTAAGTAGAACATTAAAAGCATGAGTCTACATTTTTGCCAAAGGTGGGATTTATAGAAATCATCCTCTACTGGCTCAGTATTGGATATCATAGTTAATACCAATCGTTCACCAGCTTTATAAGTATTCTTTTTTGTCATTTCATAAGGAGTAACTTTTAACTCGACCCCCGCCTTTTCAAAATCTGCTTCAGAGTTACTATTAATATCATATTGAAAGAAATGCTTCTCTACTAAATTTCCTAGACCACCCTTTCTAGCAAAGTTTGCAAAACTAATAAACTCTTCATCATTCAATTCTTCGCTACAAATAATATCTTTAAAGGTCTTTCCTATTAATTGTTTCGCATAGCGTTCAATAGATTTTGGGTCTGTTTCATCATATAGAATATTTGTATCGTCCATACTTCACCTATCACTTACACATTCATTAATTACAAGATAATAACAATTTAAATTCACCTGTACAGAAAATATGTCAATACAAAAGGTATCAAAATTGTACCCATTTATATCAAAATTAAGAAACGCTAATATCTTAATTTACTATATTATATCATATTAGTTCAGTTTTAAATTAAAATAAAGACTTATCTATTAATTAGAAAAGCTATACTCAAATTAGCTCTTCAAGTATAGCTTATGATAGTTTTATGTATACAGTTATTGTCTGTACAATACTATTTATTAAAAAATTCATTTAACAAGGTTACGTCATCACTATCCATATATGTATCATATAGAGTATGTAATTTATCTTTATTGGTTTCTCCTGTTTCAATACTAACAAGAGCTACTATGAATGAACGGTAGTCGATGTCCATCATTTCTTGGATTTGTATTTTAAAGTTGTCGAGTGTGGTCATAATATAAACTCCTAGAATAAATGTAATCGTGGATTCATAGTTACTAATCCGATCAGATTATATCATAAATAACTAAGTAAACTCTAGAGAAATATACAGCTATAAAAAGCATTTTAATTACTACTATCCCACTGTAGACTGACATAACTTATAGATAAAGCTTTATCATTTGCGATTTCCTGTTCCTAGCTGTGGATTTTGTGCGCCCCTTTGGGGCTTCAAAATCTTACGCCAGGAACTAAGCGATGCTCTATGATTTATGCGTCGCTTCTTCTTTTTTTACCTTTTTATATTTTCCTTTTCCTGCTTTGTTCCTGGCTGTGGATTTTGTGCGCCCTTTGGGCTTCAAAATCTTACGCCAGGAGCTCCCCGATTCACACACTTTCATGCGTCGCTATACTCCTATGAAAGTGGTTCACTGGGGATCCCAGCCCTATGGTATTCTTCCATAGATATTACTTGAGTCATGTTGGCTGGAAACGGCCAGGCCAAAATAATATATTGAATGAGAAAATAAAAAAGACGCCTTTCGGCGTCTTCTTTATTTTCTTAATCAGCAACTTCCTATCCTCCCAGGCCGTTTCCAGCCAAGTACTTTCGGCGTTTACGAGCTTAACTACTGTGTTCGGGATGGGAACAGGTGGTTCCTCGTAGCCATCGTCACTGAATTTGTCAGGGTGTTCCCTGAAAACTACATAGAAAGATAATATAGTAACTTACAAGTTTATTGTTTAAGTAAAGCCCTCGATCTATTAGTACCAGTCAGCTCCATGCCTTGCAGCACTTCCACACCTGGCCTATCAACCATGTCGTCTACATGGGATCTTACTAGCTTATGCTATGAGAAACCTCATCTCAAGGCTGGTTTCACGCTTAGATGCTTTCAGCGTTTATCCGTCCCGAACGTAGCTACCCAACTGTACCCTTGGCAGGATAATTGGTACACCAGCGGTTCGTCCACTCCGGTCCTCTCGTACTAGGAGCAGCCCCCTTCAAGTTTCTTTCGCCCGCGATGGATAGGGACCGAACTGTCTCACGACGTTCTGAACCCAGCTCACGTACCACTTTAATCGGCGAACAGCCGAACCCTTGGGACCTACTTCAGCCCCAGGATGTGATGAGCCGACATCGAGGTGCCAAACCTCCCCGTCGATATGGACTCTTGGGAGAGATTAGCCTGTTATCCCCAGGGTAGCTTTTATCCGTTGAGCGATGGCCCTTCCACTCGGCACCACCGGATCACTAAGCCCGACTTTCGTCCCTGCTCGACTTGTTGGTCTCGCAGTCAAGCTCCCTTCTGCCTTTACACTCTTCGAGCGATTTCCGTCCGCTCTGAGGGAACCTTTGGGCGCCTCCGTTACTCTTTAGGAGGCGACCGCCCCAGTCAAACTGTCCACCTAGGACTGTCCGGAAGGTCGTTACTCTTCCCGTTAGATTTCAATTAATCAAAGGGTGGTATCCCAACAGCGACTCCACTAAGACTAGCGCCCTAGCTTCTACGTCTCCCACCTATCCTGTACATTCATTAACTAAAATCAATCCTAAGTTACAGTAAAGCTCCATGGGGTCTTTCTGTCCAGTCGCGGGTAACCTGCATCTTCACAGGTACTTCAATTTCACCGGGTCCCTCGTTGAGACAGTGCGCAAGTCGTTACACCTTTCGTGCGGGTCGGAACTTACCCGACAAGGAATTTCGCTACCTTAGGACCGTTATAGTTACGGCCGCCGTTTACTGGGGCTTCAATTCAGAGCTTCGGATTACTCCTAACCCCTCCTCTTAACCTTCCAGCACCGGGCAGGTGTCAGCACCTATACGTCAGCTTTCGCTTTAGCAGGCACCTGTGTTTGTGGTAAACAGTCGCTTGCGCCTCTCTTGTGCCACCCATTCATGCTCCAGCCGTTACAAGCTTTCACACTACATGGGTCATCCTTTTCCCGAAGTTACGGATGCATTTTGCCGAGTTCCTTAACGAGGGTTTTCCCGCGCACCTTAGGATTCTCTCCCCGCCTACCTGTGTCGGTTTTGGTACGGGTAGTATGTCTCTACCTAGAAGCTTTTCTCGGCAACTTAGGATCAATTACTTCGCTCTTTTGAGCTCGTCATCACGCCTCAGCTTTTAGAGTAACGGATTTACCTATTACTCAACCTACACGCTTAAACATGCACTTCCAATCGCATGCTAACCTACCTGTTTGCGTCACTCCATCGATCAAACAATTCATACTAGTACAGGAATTTCAACCTGTTGTCCATCGCCTATGCTTTTCCGCCTCGGCTTAGGTCCCGACTTACCCTGAGACGACGATCGTTGCTCAGGAACCCTTAGGCTTTCGGTGGAAAGGATTCTCACCTTTCTTTTCGCTACTCATACCGGCATTCTCACTTCTTACCAGTCCACAGCTCCTTCCGGTACTGCTTCAATCCAATAAGAACGCTCCCCTACCCAATGGTATTACTACCATTGCCACGACTTCGGCTCTGCATTTTAGCCCCGGACATTTTCGGCGCAGAGTCTCTCGACCAGTGAGCTATTACGCACTCTTTAAATGGTGGCTGCTTCTAAGCCAACATCCTGGTTGTTTTGGAAACTCCACATCCTTTGCCACTTAATGCAGCATTGGGGGCCTTAGTCGGTGGTCTGGGCTGTTTCCCTCTTGACTATGGGCCTTATCACTCATAGTCTGACTCCCATGTATAAGTATAGCCATTCGTAGTTTGACTAGGTTCGGTACCCGGTGTGGGCCCTAGCCCGATCAGAGCTCTACCGCCTATACTCTTTACCATGAGGCTAGCCCTAAAGCTATTTCGGGGAGAACCAGCTATCTCCGTGTTCGATTGGCATTTCACCCCTATCCACAACTCATCCCAAAGCTTTTCAACGCTCACGAGTTCGGTCCTCCACACAATTTTACCTGTGCTTCAACCTGGCCATGGATAGATCACTACGGTTTCGGGTCTACTACCACTAACTCCTCGCCCTATTCAGACTCGCTTTCGCTTCGGCTCCACGTTTTCCGCTTAACCTCGCTAGTGACAGTAACTCGCCGGTTCATTCTTCAATAGGCACGCCGTCGACCTGCAATTATACGGTCTTCGACTGTTTGTAGACATACGGTTTCAGGTTCTCTTTCACTCCCCTCCCGGGGTGCTTTTCACCTTTCCCTCACGGTACTATGCGCTATCGGTCCATACTGGTATTTTGCCTTGGAGGGTGGTCCCCCCTGCTTCCCACAAGGTTTCACGTGTCTCGTGGTACTCTGGATACTGCTCCACATATGCAGGATTTCGACTACAGGGCTGTCACCTTCTTCGGCCGACCGTTCCAAGTCGGTTCGTCTATCCCATTTATGCTTGTTAGCAGTCCTCAACCCCGGTCTGGCGAACCAGTCCGGTTTGGGCTCTTCCCCGTTCGCTCGCCGCTACTAAGAGAATCTCGTTTGATTACTTTTCCTCTGGGTACTTAGATGTTTCAGTTCCCCAGGTGCCCTCCTCATACTCTCTGGTATGGGTGACAGAGCTTTTCTCTGCCGGGTTCCCCCATTCGGATATCTACGGGTCAATGGTCGCTTGCACCTCTCCGTAGCTTTTCGCAGCTTACCGCGTCCTTCTTCGGCCAGTATAGCCAAGGCATCCACCGTATGCCCTTACTATCTTTACTTGATAGCGACATATGGTTATGTCTTTTGCTTTAGAGTCATCCTTTCGGATGCTCTCACCTTATAAGTTAATTTAGAGAATCTATGTGCTTGGTCTAACCCTTAGAGTCAACTCTAAGAGACCAAATCATAAATAATTTATTATCTTCTATGCAGTTTTCAAAGAACATCTTCATTTTCTATAAAATCACGCCTAACTTCGTCAAACTCATTCCGCTTGTCTCACGTAATTACCATTACGCTTCGACTTCGCCTCATTCGTTTTCCTTGTTATCCATCGATTTTCTTAGAAAATAGTGCTTAGTAAGTATATAAAGCATTTCACTACTTGTCAATACTAACTTTTGAGAGTTGACCTCTCAAAACTGAACAATAAAAGTGACCAAAGTGTCGACCTAGTGTGACATCTAGCATCTTGTGCTAGTGTATGTCTCCCTAGAAAGGAGGTGATCCAGCCGCACCTTCCGATACGGCTACCTTGTTACGACTTCACCCCAATCATCGACTTTACCTTAGACGGCTGGCTCCCGAAGGTTACCCCACCGGCTTTGGGTACTTCCGACTTTCGTGGTGTGACGGGCGGTGTGTACAAGGCCCGGGAACGTATTCACCGCAGTATGCTGACCTGCGATTACTAGCGATTCCGACTTCACGTAGGCGAGTTGCAGCCTACGATCCGAACTGAGAGCTTGTTTCTGGGGTTTGCTCCACCTCGCGGCTTCGCTTCCCTCTATTAAAGCCCATTGTAGTACGTGTGTAGCCCAGGTCATAAGGGGCATGATGACTTGACGTCATCCCCGCCTTCCTCCGCATTGTCTGCGGCAGTCTCTCATGAGTTCCCACCCGAAGTGCTGGCAACATAAGATAGGGGTTGCGCTCGTTGCGGGACTTAACCCAACATCTCACGACACGAGCTGACGACAGCCGTGCACCACTGTTT
>NZ_AFUJ01000050.1:0-34430 GCF_000221605.1 Veillonella sp. oral taxon 780 str. F0422
AAAGTGCTAAACAGGTGCATCCTGTTGATGAAATCTTACCCCTACCTAAGTTGTTTTCCTATGGTTTACAACATGTATTGGCTATGTATGCAGGGGCTGTAGCCGTTCCTATCATTCTGGCGAATGCCTTAGGTTTATCTACTCCAGATTTGATTCGCCTCATAAATGCTGACCTATTTGCTTGTGGTATTGCTACGTTGATTCAAACCATAGGGATAGGACCAGTGGGTGCGCGAATTCCGATGATTCAAGGAGTTACCTTTGCCTCTGTAGCACCTATGATTATTATAGGAACAGAACATGGCTTACCAGCTGTGTATGGAGCTATTATAGTGGCGGGGATATTTACCTTTTTCATCGCTCCTTATTTTAGTAGACTCATTCGATTATTTCCTCCAGTGGTAACGGGGACCATCGTTACGATTATCGGCATTAGTTTGATGCCTGTCGCGATTATGTGGATTGCCGGCGTATCTCCAGCAGATCCTAATTACGCAAGTTCCACAAATTTATGGTTGGCAGGATTAACATTGCTCATTGTAGTCTTAGTAAATCGTTTTACTACAGGATTTTTAAGTAATTTGTCAGTTCTTATTGGCTTATTAGGTGGTACTATGATTGCGTATGCCTTAGGGGAAGTGAATTTTATTGAGGTGACTCAGGCGGATTGGTTAGGCTTAGTGACACCGCTTGCATTCGGTATGCCTACCTTCGATGTAAGCTCCATTATCGCTATGCTTGTAGTTATGTCTGTATGTATGGTAGAGACTACAGGAGATGCCATTGCCATAGGTGAAATTGTAGATAAAAAAGTGGATAAGAAAACATTAAGTTCTTGTTTACAAGCGGATGGATTATCTACATGCATAGGTGGTTTTTTAAATAGTTTTCCTTATACAGCTTTTGCTCAAAATATTGGATTAATTGCAGTGACTAATGTGAAAAGCCGTTTCGTAGTAGCCACTTCTGGTATGATTTTGATGGTCTTAGGACTGTTTCCTAAATTAGCTGCTGTAGTGGCATCCATTCCTAGCCCAGTGCTTGGAGGTGCAGGGATTGCCATGTTTGGTATGATTATTGCTAGTGGCATTCGTTCCTTAGGAAATGTAGACTACGAAAATAATCATAACTTAATGATTGTAGCATTGAGTATTGGCGTGGCTATGATTCCTATTGGAGCTCCACAGTTTTATCATAACTTTCCACCAGCTGCGAAGATTATTTTTGAAAGTGGTATTACCTTTGGCAGTATTCTAGCGGTCGTATTAAATATGGTTTCTAATGGTTTAGGTCAGAGGGATATAAAAAGATAATTAGTTTAAAGAATATAAAATAAAGAGTACGTCTTTAGAAATGCAAACATATGGATTGCTTTCTGGAAGGGCGTGCTTTTTGTTATAGATTTACTATACAAACGTGATATAATAGAAACTATATAGGTAATTTTAAATATAATGATCTAAGGAGATATAATGGACGCAAAAATTATTGCTATTTCAATTAGCAGAGCAAAAGGACAAAAGAAAACAAACATCCCTGAAGCGGAGTTAGTAGTAAATCATGGTATTGAAGGAGATGCTCATGCAGGCCCATGGCATCGTCAATTGAGCTTGCTTGGTATTGAAAGTATCGAATTAATGCGTAAAAGCGGTGCTGATGTGAACCCTGGTGATTTTGCAGAAAATATTACTGTAGAAGGCTTGACTTTATTTCAATTGCCAGTGGGTACTAAATTAGCCTTAGGTAAGACTATCGTAGAGGTTACACAAATCGGCAAAGAGTGTCATCAAGGTTGTGAAATTATGCAACAAGTAGGAAGTTGCATTATGCCTACGCAAGGGATATTTGGCCGTGTGCTAGAAGGCGGAAAGATTCAAGTAGGTGATGCAGTACGTATTGTTGAGGAGCCAGTCAATGCGTGATAGCCAAGGGCGTGTCATTGAGTATGCACGTATCTCCTTAACGGAAGCGTGTAATTTTTGTTGTGCCTATTGTCGGCCTCAGGAGATTACAGAAGCTATGGCGCCTGTGTTGCCGCCAAGCTTTTGGTTGCCTTTGTTAGAGGCATTGCACTTAGGAGGCATCAAAGCTTTGCGCTTAACTGGGGGAGAACCATTATTGTATCCACATTTATATGAGTTGTTAGAGCGTATACAAGAGAGCCAATGGTTTTCCGATATTTCTATGACTACCAATGGTAGTCTATTAGAAACTCAGGCGAAACGTTTATTTACAGCAGGGGTACAGCGATTAAATATTAGTTTAGACTCTGTGGAAGAAGAGGGTTTTGCCAAAGCTGTAGGTCGCAATGGACAATTAGCTGGTGTGCTTCGTGGTATAGAAGCTGCAAAAACTGCAGGCTTTCAAAACATAAAGATTAATACTGTAGTGCAAGCGCCATTTTCTGACAAAGAAGTGGAAACCTTGTTGCATTATGGAAAAGAGTGGGATGTGGTCTGGCGATTTATTGAATATATGCCATTCCAAGGGAAACAAAGTCATGTGCCAACCTTTGGAGAGTGGAAGGAGCAGATTGAACGCATTGTGGGATCTGAGTTAACTCCAGTCACAGACCGATTGGGATTTGGACCAGCTCAATACTTCCAATTGCCAGATGGACAACGAATTGGCTTTATTTTCCTTTGTCCAATCAATATTGTTCTTCTTGCAATCGCATTCGTTTCACTGCAGATGGATCGCTACGCTTATGTTTGTTGCGTGATGAAGATTTAGACTTGCGTGGACTTATACAAAATGGCGGTACACCACAAACTATATTGCATTGCATTGAAGAGGCATTACAAGGTCGATACGCGAGTCATGATGGAAATTCCATTGAAAAAGTGGAACGTCCTATGTGGCGTATCGGAGGTTAGGAGTTATGATGAAAGTAGAATCTTTTGGACACTTACAAACAGGCCAAGAGGCTCATGTATATACAATAGAAAATGAAGTACTACGAGTACAAATCAGTAATTATGGTGCCACCATTGTCGCTGTCTATGATAAAGTGTTGCAGCGCCATTTAGCATTGGGTTATGATTCTGCACAAGACTATGAAACAAAGCATGGACAACTGGGTGCTACCGTAGGCCGTGTGGCGAATCGTATTGCCAATGCAGCCTATACGTGGAATGGTACAGTTCATCAATTAACAGCTAACAATGGACCCAACTTATTGCATAGTGGGAAAGGAAATATTGGGCATCGTCTATGGGATGCAGTGGAGGAAAATTGTTCTGATACAGTGGTACATCTCTCTCATTCTATTACTTCTGAAGAAGATGGATTTCCAGGTGATTTCTATGTAGAAGCGGTATTCAGATTGGTAGAGCAGACGTTAGTAGTCACGTATGTGTACACAACCTCTGAAGATTCCTTTGTGAACTTAACGAATCATGTATACTTTAATCTGCATGGAGAAGGTGACTTATCGAACCATGTATTAGAATTAGGAGCCCATCAGTATATGCCATTTGGAGACCATCAAATCCCGCAATTGGAACCAGCATCAGTGGATGGAACACCATTTGATTTTAGAAATGGTATGGATCTACAAAAGGCATTGGACTATTATGCTGATGCCCTAAGTCAATATAAGGGATATGACCATGATTTTGTAACGACTCCAGTAGAAGGAAGTAAAACAGTAGATTCTGTTGTGCCTTTTGCGGTGTTACAAGGTAAGGATGTGACAGCGGTATTCCATACAGATGCGCCACACTTTCAAGTATATACAGGAAATTGGTTGGATGAAGATGGCCGAGAACGTCATTATGGCAGTCATGCAGGCATTGCCATTGAGCCACAATTTGTGCCGAATGATATCAATATGAATGGTGAAAGCAAGACTAAAGCAGATACAGTCTATGAAAGAACAATTGCCTATTCATTCTATCATCGATAGGCGTATTTAATAGTAAGGAGACAAGGGTCGAATGAAATCATTTATTTACCATAACCCAACCAAAATAGTGTTTGGCAAAGACTGTGTGAAGGAATCACTAGCAGCTGAATTAAGTCACTACGGAACACGAGTGCTACTTACTTATGGTGGAGGTAGTATTAAAAAGAATGGTATTTATCATACGGTAAAAGAAGCCTTACAACAAGCAGGTAAGGAAGTGTTTGAGTTAAGTGGGATTATGTCAAATCCACGAACTACGAAAGTGCGTGAAGGTATTGCTTTATGCAAAGAACATAATATTGATTTTATTCTAGCCGTCGGCGGTGGTTCTGTTATTGATTGCACGAAATTTATTGCAGGTGGTGCTACCTTACCAGATACGGTTGACTTTTGGCAAACTTTCTTTTTAGACCATCAGCCTGTGATGGAGGCATTGCCATTTGGTGTAGTATTAACTATGGCCGCTACTGGCAGTGAAATGAATAATGGTGGTGTTATTACAGATTGGGAAACACAGAAAAAATTAAGCGGTTATGGACCGGCTTTGTTTCCACAATTTTCTATGTTAGACCCTACCTATACCTACACGTTACCGCGAAAGCAAGTTGCCTATGGCATCGTAGATATGTTGTCCCATTTATTGGAACAATATGTATCTACACCTGATGATGATAATGTGACAGATTCTGCCATTGAGGGAATTTTTAAAAATATCGTGCGCAATGGCAGGAAATCCATGGAACATTTAGAAGATTATGAAGCTCGTTCTAACATTATGTGGGGTGCTACCTTAGCCTTGAATCGTTCCTTAGGATTAGGCAAAGATCAAGACTGGATGACGCATGCCTTAGAGCATGCCCTGTCAGCTTTTTATGATATTCCTCATGGCGCAGGTCTAGCGATTATGCATCCAGCGTATTTGCGTTGGATTTTGCCCAATGCTACAGCGCGGTTGATGCGTTTTGCTAAGGAAGTGTGGGGCATCGAACAAGGCACTATGAGTGATACAGACTATGCATTAGCTGGTATCGAAGCCTTAGAAGCATATTTCAAAGAAATAGGCGCGCCATCTACTTTGGAAGAAGTAGGGATTCCAAAAGAATCTTTACCGGATATTGCGGATAGTTGTGTTCGTTATCCTACAGCATATAGTAATCTTACACCTAAGGATGCGTTAGCTATCTATGAAAGTGTTTATAAAAAATAGGGTAAACTCCATGTGTGTCGTACAAGTATAGGCTTTCACATTGACATTTACAAGAGAAGTCAGTATAATTATAGCTATTGTTAATAAGAAATTTAAGTAACTTTTTCATAAGGGAGGCAGTGTCATGTGGCACTGTTTTCTGTATATGAGGAATAGAAATGGAGAGACATACATGGCAGAGGTAAAAGAAACCTTACTTACAGCCGAAGGGTTGAAGAAGCTGGAAGAAGAATTAAATTATTATAAATCTGTACGTCGAATCGAAGTGGCAGAGCGTATTAAAATTGCTATTTCCTACGGTGATATTTCAGAGAACTCTGAATATGATGATGCGAAAAATGAACAAGCTTTCATCGAAGGTCACATTATTGAATTAGAAAATAAAATTAATACTGCTAAAATCATTGATGAAAATGTAAAAGGCGATACAGTGACAGTAGGTAGTAAAGTAACTTTGTTAGATGAAGAGTTTAATGAAGAATTAGACTACACTATTGTAGGTTCTTCTGAAGCAGATCCTTTCAACAATCGTATTTCTAATGAATCCCCGGTAGGCGTGGCGATTTTAGGAAAAGTGAAAGGTGACAAAGTAGAAGTGAATACACCAGATGGTATGGTGAGTTTCAAAATATTAAGCATTCAATAAGGGTAAAGAAGTATAAGGAGGCCCCTCATGAGCGAAGAAAAACATGTGCCAGAACAATTGGATTTAAACGATCAAATGTTGGTACGCCGCGAAAAGTTGGCGCAATATGAAGAGGATAATATCTATCCATTTGGACAACGATTTGTTGTTCAACATAAGGCACTCCAAATTAAGGATGAATTCCGTGATTTTGATGGTCAACCAGTTGTGATTGCTGGCCGATTGATGACAATTCGTTCTCATGGTAAAACAGCCTTCGCTAATTTGCGTGATTTATCTGGCGATATTCAAGTATACTTCCGTAAAGATGTTATGGGAGAAGAAGATTACAAATATGTAAAAATGCTTGATATGGGCGATATTGTAGGTATCGAGGGCCATGTGTTTAAAACACAAAAAGGCGAAATTACAGTGAAAGTCAATAAATTGACTTTATTGTCTAAATCCCTTCGTCCATTACCAGAAAAATGGCATGGTTTGAAAGATACAGAACTTCGTTATCGCCAACGCTATGTGGATTTAATCGTAAATCCAAGCGTTCGTGATACATTTGTAAAACGTACGAAAATTGTAGCAAAAATTAGAGAGTATTTAAATAGCAAGCAATTCATGGAAGTAGAAACTCCTATGATGCATGCTATTCCAGGCGGTGCGGCAGCACGCCCATTCATTACGCATCATAATGCCTTAGACATTGATATCTATATGCGTATTTCTCCTGAATTATACTTAAAACGTTTGATCGTTGGTGGTTTAGAACGCGTATATGAAATTAACCGTTCTTTCCGTAATGAAGGCGTATCTATTCGTCATAATCCGGAATTTACTATGATGGAATCCTACCAAGCCTATGGTAACTTTGAAGATGCCATCGCTTTAACAGAAGGTGTGGTATCCTACTGTGCACAAGAAGTACTTGGTACAACAAAAATTAATTACCAAGGCATGGACATTGATTTGACTCCACCGTGGAATCGCATCACTATGCAAGAAGGTATTAAACAATACACTGGGGAAGACTTTGATGCTATTGAAACCTTGAGTGAAGCACGTGCAATTGCAGATCGCTTAAATGTAGAATATGGTGAAGCCGATGGTATTGGTAAAATCATGAATTTGTGTTTTGAAGAATATGTAGAAGAAAACTTGATGCAACCAACTGTAGTATATGGGCATCCAGTTGAAATTTCCCCATTAGCTAAACAAAATCGTGAGAAACCATTGACTACAGAACGTTTTGAAATCTTTATTTATGGTCGTGAATTGGCAAATGGCTATTCCGAGTTAAATGACCCAATCGATCAAAAACAACGTTTTGAAAATCAATTAAAAGAACGTGAAGCGGGTGATGATGAAGCCCATCGTATGGATGAAGACTTCGTCACAGCTTTGGAATACGGTTTGCCGCCAACTGCAGGTTTGGGTATCGGTATTGATCGTCTAGTCATGTTCTTAACGGACTCTGCATCCATTCGTGATGTATTGTTATTCCCTCTCATGAAACCAGAAGCGGTGAAAGTAGAAGAGGAAGAAACAGCAGAAGAATAATATATGTATACGTACAGGATGTTGTGAGGTGCGTAGATGGACAGCGACTAAACAGAAATGAGTTTGGTCGCTGTTTTGTTATCCTTTCAGAGATGGAGAAAGGGTAAGGTGAAATTGCCCAAGTAAATGCCTATTAAGGTAGAAAAGTAATAGCAAATGTGCTAATATTAAAGGTAGATTAATTAAGTACTTAAATGAATTCTATGAGGTCATGATTATGTTGGATTTAAAATTTGTCCGTGAGAATATTGAAACGGTACAAGAAAACTTAGATCGTCGTCATACAACAGGCGACCTAGCTAGCTTTGTGAAGTTCTACGATGAAAGACGTGCTATCATCCAAGAAGTAGAACAATTGAAAGCAGTGCGTAATGCAGTAACGGCAGAAATCAGCCAATTAAAACGCAATAAAGAAAATGCAGATGATAAAATTGCAGAAATGCAACGTGTGGGTGATGAAATCGGTGCATTGGATACTAAATTGCGTGACGTGGAAACAGAATTACAACAAGTGGCTTTGATGTTACCTAATATGTGTGATGCGTCTGTACCAGTAGGGGCTGATGAAAACGAAAATATCGAACAACGCCGTTGGGGTACACCTCGCTCTTTCGACTTTGACGTAAAAGCGCATTGGGACCTAGGAGAATCCTTAGGAATTTTAGATTTTGAAAGAGCTGCTAAAGAAAGTGGTGCTCGTTTCACTATTTACAAAGGAATTGGTGCACGATTAGAACGGGCATTGATTAACTTTATGTTAGATATGCATGGTAGTGCTGGCTTCACAGAGATGATGACGCCTTACATTGTCACTCGTGAAACTTTGACGAATACAGGTCAGTTGCCAAAATTTGCTGAAGATATGTATAAAGTGGAAGGGGAAAATTACTTCCTCATTCCGACCGCAGAAGTTACATTGACAAACTATCATGCCAATGAAATTTTGTCAGCTGATGAATTGCCTAAATATTATACAGCATTTACAGCTTGTTTCCGTGCCGAAGCAGGGTCTGCTGGCCGTGATACACGTGGCTTAATCCGCCAGCATCAATTTAATAAAGTAGAATTAGTGAAATTTGCAAAACCAGAAGAATCTTTTGCAGAATTAGAAACGTTAACAGCGCAAGCAGAAAGTATTTTGCAAGTGTTAGAATTACCACATCGTGTTATTACATTGTGCACAGGTGATATGGGATTTGGTTCTGCTAAAACGTACGATATCGAAGTTTGGATGCCAAGCCAAGGCGTATATCGTGAAATTTCTTCTTGCTCAAACATGACGGATTTTCAAGCACGTCGTGGTAATATTAAATTCCGTCGTGAACAAAAAGGTAAACCAGAATTTGTACATACATTAAATGGATCTGGTTTAGCTGTAGGTCGTACAGTGGCTGCGATTTTGGAAAATAATCAAGAAGCAGATGGCTCTGTACGCATTCCAACAGCGCTTCAACCATATATGGGTGGTTTAACTCATATTCATCCAGAGGCTTAGAAAGGAGTCCGCTATGAAATTCTTCATTGATACAGCTAATTTTGATGATATTAAAGCAGCCTATGAAATGGGCTTTATTGCAGGGGTAACAACAAACCCGTCTTTAATCGTGAAAGAAAAACGTGACTTACACGAAGTCATTCAACAAATTGCTGATCTTGTAGAGGGACCAGTGAGTGCAGAGGTCATTGCTACAACAGCACCAGAAATGGTGAAAGAAGCCCATGAATTAATTAAGTTGGGTGATAATGTAGTGATTAAAGTGCCAATGACAGCAGAGGGGTTAAAAGCAGTAGCTGTGCTTTCTAAAGAGGGAATTAAAACGAATGTAACATTAATTTTCTCCGCTAACCAAGCTTTGTTGGCAGCCCGTGCAGGTGCTACCTATGTAAGCCCTTTCGTTGGTCGAGTAGATGATATTTCTATGGACGGAATCCAATTAATCGAAGATATTGCTGAAATTTTTATGATTCATAATATTTCAACAGAAATCATTGCGGCTAGCGTTCGTACGCCTATGCATATGACACAATGTGCCAAAGCAGGTGCACATATTGCTACAGTACCGTTTAATGTGTTACAACAATCCTTGAAACATCCATTAACAGATGCAGGATTAGCACGTTTTCTAGCGGATTGGGAAGCAGCCAATAAATAGTAGACATAAGTGGGAGGATCAAAATGGATCGCACATTAGCCTTAGAGTTTGTTCGTGTTACAGAAGCAGCGGCATTAAAAAGTGGTCGTTTATGTGGTCGTGGAGCCAAAGATGCAGCGGATCAATTAGCTGTTGATGGTATGCGCCAAACCTTCGATACAGTACCAATTTCTGGTACCGTTGTGATTGGAGAAGGTGAAATTGATGAAGCGCCAATGTTGTACATTGGTGAACGTGTTGGGGCAGGCGGAGAAGAAGTAGATATCGCCGTAGACCCTATTGAAGGCACGAATCTAATTGCAAAAGGTCAAAATGGTGCCATTGCTGTATTGGCCATTGCACCAAAAGGCGGTTTATTGCATGCTCCAGATATGTATATGGAAAAATTGTGTGTAGGACCACGCGCCAAAGGTGTGATCGACTTGAATGAATCCATGACTGAAAATTTGCGCCGTGTAGCTGCTAAAATGGAACGTGCTATTGATGATTTAACAGTAGTTATGTTGGATCGTGAACGTCATCAAGGTTTGATGGATGAATGTCGTGCTGCAGGGGCTCGGATTCGTTTGATCACGGACGGTGATGTGAACCCAGCTATGGAATGTGGGTTAGAAGGTTCTGGCATTCATATGGTTGTGGGTACTGGTGGAGCTCCAGAAGGGGTATTAGCAGCAGCTGCTTTAAAATGTACAGGTGGCGATATGCAAGCTCGTTTAAAACCAGCTACAGATGAAGAAATTCGTCGTTGTCATGAAATGGGAATCACTGATTTGAACAAAGTATTGACCATTGATGACTTAGTAAGTGGTGATGATGTTATCTTCTCCGCTACAGCCATCACAGAAGGAAATGTATTATCTTCTCTTAAATACTTCCCAGGTGGTGCTCGTACTCACTCCGTAGTGATGCGCTATAAAACAGGAACTGTTCGTTTTGTAGATACTATCCATCGATTGGATAAGAAGCTTTCTATGAAAGTGAAATAAATAGTATACATCTATTCTAGGAAAGGCCGTCATAAGACGGTCTTTTTCTTGCGTATAGAGGAAAGATTTAGTATACTAGAGTATGAATGTTTGTCAGTCAAAACATGTTTGAAAGGTGATGAGGTATCACCATTGAACGATAACAATAGATAAGATTAGGAGGAATTCAGTTGGAAAAGCTTATTATTCAAGGAGGTACGCCTCTACAAGGTCGTATTCGTGTAAGTAGTGCAAAAAATGCGGTACTACCAATTATTGCGGCGACTTTATTAGCGTCTACTCCAAGCACCCTGCTTGAAATTCCAGATTTGGAAGATGTTCATACTATTTGTGATGTGATTGCATCCCTTGGTGTGAAAGTAACAAAAGATGGAGAAAATATTACTTTTGATGCGTCTACTATTTCTGCTACAGAGGCGCCTTATGATTTAGTGCGTCGTATGCGTGCATCCTTTTTGGTGATGGGACCTTTATTGGCGCGCAAAGGGGAAGCTCGTATTGCCTTACCAGGTGGTTGTGCTATTGGCAGTCGTCCTATTGATTTGCATTTAAAAGCCTTTGAAGCACTAGGTGCGACTATCACTATGGGAGAAGGTTTTGTAGAAGCAAAGGCTCCAGAAGGATTAAAAGGTAATTTAATTTATTTAGATTTCCCAAGTGTAGGGGCCACTGAAAATGTAATTATGGCAGCGACTTTTGCAGAAGGGAAAACAATCATTGAAAATGCTGCAGAAGAACCAGAAATTGTTGATTTAGCTACCTTCTTAAATAGTATGGGTGCTAATATTCGCGGTGCTGGTACAGATGTGATTCGTATTGAAGGCGTCAAAGAATTAAAAGGTGCTGTGCATACAGTGATTCCAGACCGCATTGAAGCGGGTACTTATTTAATTGCTGCAGCTATGGCTGGTGGCGATGTATATGTAGAAAATGCCCTTTCGGAGCATTTAAAGCCAGTGGTAGCTAAGTTAAAAGAAGCTGGTGTTACGGTAGAAGAAGATATTGATGGTATTCGTGTTATCAGTAATGGACAGTTGAAAGCAACATCTATTAAAACCTTGCCATACCCTGGATTCCCTACAGATATGCAGGCTCAATTTATGGCTATGACGACGATTGCCAAAGGTACAAGTACTGTGATGGAAACAGTCTTTGAAAATCGTTTTATGCATGTGGATGAGTTGAAAAAAATGGGTGCTTCCATTGAGGTAGATGATCGTAAAGCTATCGTAACCGGTGTTGAACAATTGGTAGGTGCTGAAGTAGAAGCGACTGATTTACGTTGTGGTGCGGCTCTTGTGTGCGCAGGCTTAGCTGCTTCTGGGGTGACCAAAGTGGGGCAATTGACTCATATTGATCGTGGCTATGATAATTTAGTTACAAAATTAAAAGGAATAGGTGCTAACATTGTTCGGGTGGACGAGTAAGCAAAAAGAACCTCAAACAAAAGAGGATAGACGCAAACAACGTCGTGTACGTAGAAAACCAATAGGAACGACTACCAAGCAAACGTCCTTTAAGCGCGAAAGTCGCTCTCTATCATTTCTTGAAAAAATGAGCCTTCTATGGACTACTGATATTGGTATCGATTTGGGTACCACTAACGTAGTGATGTATGTCAAAGGCCGAGGTATAGTTTTAGATGAGCCAGGGTTTGTGGCTTGTGATACAAAGACTAGAGAAGTGATTGCCGTAGGTCATGAAGCGCGAGCCATTTTAGGTAGGACGCCAGAGGGCATTGAAGTGATTCAGCCCTTAAAAGGGGGCGTCATTGCCGATTATGATACAACGGCTTATATGTTGCGTTACTTTATTCGTCGTGTAGTGCCTGTATCTGGGCTAATTCGATCCCGTATGATTGCTTGTGTTCCCTCCAGTATTACACCCGTGGAAAAGCGGGCTGTTTTAGAAGTGCTCTTACAAGCAGGAGCTCGTAAAATAGTGCTTATGGAAGAACCTTTAGCAGCCGCTATTGGCACTGGCTTAGATAAGGCTGAACAAGTGGGAGCCATGGTGGTCGATATAGGCGGTGGCACCACAGATATTGCTGTCATTTGTGATTCTGGCGTAGTAGTCAGTGAGAGTTTACGCATCGGTAGCGATACCTTTGATGAAGCGTTACTACAATACATGAAGCGGAAGAAAAAGCTTCTTATAGGTCCCTTGACAGCAGAAGATCTAAAAATTGAAGTGGGTACCGTAGATTCAAGATCTGGAGAGGAACGAGCTATCGTGCGAGGTCGACACAGTGTGACAGGCTTGCCACGGGCGGTGGAAATTACTTCAAAAGATATGAAGTTTGCTCTAGAAAGACCAGTGCAACATATCATTGAAGGAATCATTAGCATTTTAGAAAAAACACCTCCAGAATTATTGGCGCAAATTAATCACCATGGTATTATTTTGACTGGTGGAGGCTCTCAGCTTCGTGGTTTAGACCGAATGATTACAGAAAAAACGGGTCGTCCTGCTTATGTAGTGGAACATCCTAGGTATTCTGTTATCTTGGGCACAGGAAAAGCGCTATCAGAGTTGAATCAATTGCGCGATACCTTGGAAGAACTACGATAAGTGGTACTTGACTTCATGATTTTTTCATATACAAAGTTTATGATAAGGGAAGTAAGATAGTGTATGAAAAGATAGACTATTTTACTAGGCATTTATTGTTCTTACTCTTGAAAATATGATATACTGTACATGGAAGAAAATTGTAGGAGGTGTATATATATGAAAAAAGTTTTTCTATATAGTTTGGGGGCATTGTTAGCAGCATTTTTAGTGACATCTACGGCAGAGGCTGCACCAGTAAATCATGAAACTGTGTTATCTGGTGAAGTCGTATCTGTGGTTAGTGTAGGAACTTCTGTCAAAGAAGGGGACCCATTGCTAACAGTACAAACATTAGGGGGACCTATGGTAGCATCCCGTGCCACTGTGAACGGTGTGGTACAAACAGTCTCTGTGGAGCCAGGTGCTACAGTGGAACGAGGTCAAATTATAACAGTGATCAATAATTAATAATCAATAAGAAGAGGCGATATAGATGCAATTACATCGTTTTTGGCGTCGGTACACTAAGGGTGTGCTGGCGCTCTTATTGTGTGGGGCTACTTTTACAAGTGCTCATGCAATAGAATTTATGAAAGTAGAGGATTTACACCGTGGCATGGTAGGTCATGCGGATACAGTAGTACAAGGGGATAAAATTGATTCTTTCAAAGTGGAAGTCCTAGGCGTTATGAAACAACGTGGCCCATCGGGGGATTTGATTTTAGTGAAAGTATCAGGTCCCATCATTGATGCATCGGGGGGGATTGTTCATGGTATGAGTGGTAGCCCCGTATACATTGATGGAAAATTGGTAGGTGCTGTTGCCTATGGCTGGGGATTTACAGACGGTACTTTGGGCATGGTAACACCTATCGATCAAATGGTGAAACTGTGGGATGAGAAATACCAAAAAGATTTACCGAATCCATGGAAAGATACACAATTGATTCCGTTGGGCACACCATTGATGGCAGATGGTTATGATGAAACATCCTTAGCATATTTGGGAACAAAATTTAAGGACTTTGGTTATAAAGGATATGCTACGGCTAGTGACAGCACGGATGATATTGTGAAACCAATGGTGCCTGGTGGCTCTATTGCGGCGTTACTGGTAAAAGGTGATTTGAAGATGGGCGCCGTGGGGACTGTTACCTATGTAGATAAGGATAAAGTAGTTGCCTTTGGACACCCATTTGATAAACGTGGCTCTACAGGTTATTTCATGAATAACTCCAGTATTTTTACAGTAGTAAAAAGTATAGATTCTGGTTTTAAATTGGGGTCCTTAGGGCGAGAAGTAGGTGTTATCACAGAAGATCGCGGGGCAGGTATTGCTGGTACCGTTGGGGTATTTGGAAAAGGTGTTCCTGTGCGTATGCAACTTCGTGATTTAGATCGTGGGGTAGAGCGAAATGCGGCGGTCACGGTTGTGGAATCTTCTAAACTAACGCCGACCTTGGTGGCGACCTCCGTATATAGCCTGCTGAACAAAACGCTAGACCGTGTAGGTGGTGGTACAGCTAAGATCAATATTAAGATTACACCTGTAGATCCTAAATTACCTACCTTAGAACGACGGAATATGGTGTACTCCAGTAGCTCAGTATCTGAAAAATCTATCGATGAATTATTCGATATTGTAGAAAGTTTAATGAATAATGCTTTCAAAGACTATGAAATCCGTGATATTCAAGTAGATGTACAAGTGGAAGAAGCAAAACGTACAGCTACGATCATCGATGCTAGTGCAGACCAAGTCATTGTATCTCCTGGGGACAACATTGTGATTACTGCCAATTTACAAGCCTACCGCGAAGGAAAGATTCAACGAGAAATTATCTTTAAAGTGCCAGAAGATCAAAAGCTAGGAACCTATACACTTGAAGTGCGTGGTGGTGGCGTGATTCCATTGCCATACTTGTTTGAAAAACAAAAATATAATTTGACAGATGAAATTGTAGAGCGATTGAAAGTGCATAAAAACTTTGATGAATATTTCAAAGATCTCAGTGAAGATGATCAGAATAACCAAATTGTAGCAGAGTTTTTAGCCGATGATATCAGTATGGTGGAAGAGTCTGGGGACAAGGCGAAAAAGCAACGCCTAGAAGCAGACGAGGAAGATGTGGACGATGATGAGTTGCCAAATGGAGGCAAACATAAAAAAGGTTTGAAAGCCTCTGATGATGACGAAAAAGAAAACAATGAAGCATCACGAGTGGTAGTAGATTATGTTGTCTTAGGTGATGGACAGTTTACGGTACAAGTGGTAGATAAAAAAGATCGAGACCATTTGCGTAAACAGCGGATCAAAGAAAAACTTTCAAATTTAAAAGAGAAAGTAAAAGCAGAAGAGTCAGACCAAAAGAAAAATAAATAGTCTTATCCGAAGAGAGCAGGAAGTGATATAGCATCATTTCCTGCTTTTATTTTGAAAACTCCGATGGTACTACTGCACATTCAAAGAGTTTTGTGATATACTGAAGATTGATACAAATACTCAGGAGGAACTATGATTTGGTTAACATGGATTGGTAAGCAAATGATCTTTTTCCTATCCCAGATAGGTGAGGCCATGTTGTTACTATGGAGAACCATAGGACAATTACCAAAAATAAATTGGAAACTCACAATCGAACAAATGGCACACTTAGGGGTGTATTCCTTGCCGATTTTATCATTAACTATGTTTTTTGCAGGCGCTGTGATGACATTGCAAATGGCAGATGTATTGATACACTATGGTGCACAGGGAACTGTGGGTGGTATTATGGCCATTGCTATGGGGCGCGAATTAGGCCCAGTTTTAGTTGGCGTTGTATTAGCAGGTCGTGTGGGTGCAGCTATTACGGCAGAGTTAGGAACTATGAAAGTAACAGAGCAAATCGATGCCTTAAAGGTCATGGCGGTTAACCCCATTGGGTATCTTGTAGTACCTCGTGTTGTAGCATGTATGATTATGGTGCCAATCTTGACATTTTATGGTGTTCTTATCGGTACAGGTGGGGGATACTTGGTAGCTACCATAGTGAAAGGACTAGCCGGTTCTACCTATTTAGACTCCATTCAAATTTTTGCGATCCTATCTGATTTGACGTACGGACTCATTAAATCTTGTGTGTTCGGAGCGGTTATTGCCCTAGTTGGATCTTATAAAGGCATGTACACAGATATGGGGGCAACTGCTGTTGGCTATGCTACTACTAGCTCTGTAGTAACCAGTATCATTTTAGTCTTTATATTAAATTACTTTTTATCAGTCTTATTATTCTAGGAGGACCTATGATTGAATTACAAAACGTGGTCCTAGCCTATGAGAATAGAATTATTTTAGACCATGTAGATTTAACTATCCATGATGGAGAAACTCTAGCTATTTTAGGAGGCTCTGGAGCGGGCAAAAGTACTTTGCTTAAATTGATTATCGGTCTTTTACGGCCTACCAGTGGTACTATTTTAGTAGATGATGTAGATATTACGAAAATCGATGAGAATGAATTCGATCGGTTGCGACAAACTATGGGGATGGTCTTTCAATACTCTGCGTTATTTGATTCTATGAGTGTAGGAGAGAATGTAGCCTTTGGACTACGCCAACATACGACGATGAGCGAAGAGGAGATTCAACGTACTGTAGCTAGAAAGCTACGTATGGTAGGATTGCCAAAGACTGAACAGTACATGCCTAGTGAACTATCAGGGGGGATGAAAAAACGGATTAGCTTGGCTCGTGCTATTGCTTTAGATCCTAAAATCATTCTATATGATGAACCGACATCAGGATTGGATCCGATTACATCGGGCACCATTAGTCGTTTAATACGGAGCATGCAATCTCATTTGCAATGTAGTTCTATCGTGGTCACTCACGATATGAACTCAGCCTTTTTTGTGGCAGACCGCATTGCCTTACTAGATAAAGGAAAGTTTATTGAAGTATCACCAACAGAAGAGTTTAGACATTCTAAGAATCCGAAGGTACAACAATTTATAGAGGGTCGTAAATCTGTGAAAACAGAGATACAAGAAGAAGGAGATATACCATGAAGTGGACAACAGAGGCGAAGGTAGGTCTATTTACCGTAGTGGGGGTAGTCCTATTTGCTGTGTGTATTGTATTTTTAGGACGATTTGATATATTTGCAGCTCCTACTATGCATATTGCTGGGAATTTTCAATCTGTAACGGGGTTGAAAGAAGGCAATACTGTGCGCTTTTCAGGGGTGAAAGTAGGGAAAGTCAAATCTATGCAAGTCACTGACAAAGGGATTACGGTGGCTATGGACATCGACAAGGATGTAAAAATTCCGACAGACTCTGCTTTTACCATGGAAAGTGATGGTATTTTAGGGGATAAATTCATCCAAATTACGCCAGGCCGTAGTACTTTGTATTTAGATGATGGTGCTTTCATTACAGGGGATGGAAAAAGTGAAATCGATAAAACTATGGCGCAAGCTACGAAATTGATGGAAGCGGCCACCACTACATTGCAATCCATGAATGGCATCATTGGTGATGAAAAAACACAAAGCGCTTTACGCAATGCCTTACAATCGACAGAGTTAATTGCTCAAAATACAGCAAATTTGACGGCTCAAATGAATGCTATGTTAGCGAATAATAGTGACAATATTTCAGCTTTAACAGCGAATATGGTAGGCATTACACGAAATATGGAATCCTTGACAAATCAAATGGATACGAATATGAAACAATTTAATGCAGATGGTCAAGCAGGAACAGAAATGCGTCAAATTGTGAATAATTTGAAAACTACTACAGATAGTATTTCAAAAATGGCAGGCGCTATGGAAGGAGTTGTAACAGACCCTAAGAGCGCTGCGGATATTAAGGAAACTTTGCATAATACAGCACAATTAACGACTAAGCTAAATCGTCTTACCGGTGGGGACGTGAAAGCAGGTTCGGATGGAAAAAAGTCGGATCTTAAGACGCAGATAGGAGCAGAGGTATTGTACAATCCAGAGGATAAAAAAGCTCGTACTGATGCAGATGTGCGCCTTATGACGAAGGATTCTATCTATACCTTAGGGATTTCCAATATAGGTAATGGTTCGAATGTGGACCTTACCTATGGAAAACGAGTGCTAGATCAAGTATACCTACGAGGTGGTTTATTTGATGGAAAACTAGGCGTAGGAGCCGATGTGGGATTTGGAAAACCAGTTTCACTATCTGGAGCTCTATTCGATATCCGCCATGGTTCCTATCGGATTCGTTCAGATGTTCAATTATGGAAAGATACTTATGTGGTAGGTCAATGGACTTGGTATGGACATGACCATAACCGTGTGAATTATTTTGGGCTAAGAAAGACATTTTAGGAGGACCCAATGAATACAAAAATAATGACAGTAGCAGCGATGTTAGCAGCCTATGCATGTACAGTAGGAGCAGCGGCACCGCAAACAGATACAGTAAAATTAGTACATTTTCAAGAAAAAGCAACTGCGCAAGCAGCAATGATGACAAAGGCATATAAAAACCAAGCACAGACAAACAGTCAATCTGTGTCTATTACATTGCCACAATCCATTGCATTAGCATTGCAAAATAATAGAACCTTACATCAATCTCAATGGGATTATGAAGCGGCAATAGCACAAGTAGGAGTTGCGACTAGCGGTAGGAATCCAGTAGTGACGTATAATTATAGCGCTAACCATACAGGAAATGAAGTGAACGGTGTTAGTAAAACTGGAAATGCCTTTTCGCATCAATTAGGTGTGGGAGTATCTGTATTTAATCGTGCTTTGGATGCGCAAATTGAATCTGCTAAATATAATCGTGATGGTAGTGGGGCGGCTTTACTAGAAGCGGCACAAACAGCTAAATTAACAGCAGCCACTAATTATTTATCCTTGATTATGTCCCGTAATAAGGTAAATGTAGCAGAACAAACTGTGCGCGATTACGAAGAACATTTAAAAAATGCTAATTTACAATATCAAGTAGGTATTGTATCTAAATCCGATGTATTGGCTACCAATACACGATTAGCCAATGCAAAAACTGCTTTAGTAGAAGCGAAAAACGCTGCTAATTTAGCAGAGGCAAAGTTCAATAATCATGTAGGATTGCCTGTATCTACACCAATCGTAACAGCAGACAAAGAATTAAGCTATGCACCATATGGTATTTCATTGGAATCTGCAAAATCTTATGGAGTAGCACATCGTGGTGCCATTGTACAAGCGGCAATGGCAGTGAAAGCAGCCGAAGAAAATGTAGGCCTTGCAGATGCTTCTGATATTCCAGTGGTGAAAGCCAATGCTAGCCGACGCATGAATGGTGCACATTGGGCTGGTAACGATAGCAAAGACTGGTCCGTAGGCGCTACCTTATCTTGGAATGTATGGGATGGGGGCCAATCAAAAGCTAATGTAAGTGCTGCTAAAGCAAAGTTAGAAAAAGCGAAAGAAGCCTATGCACAAACGATTGATACGGTAGAGTTACAAGTGCAAGAGGCGTACTTAAATTTAAAAGCAGCAGAACAAAAAATTAAAAGTACTCATGCTGCAGTAGAAGCAGGACAGGAAGATTTCCGCATTAAAACATTGCGTTACCGTTCTGGAGTGGGTACAAATGTGGATGTATTAGACGCAGAAACTTCCTTAGCAACGGCACGTAATAATTATGTAGATGCACTATATAACTACAATTTAAGTATTGCTACTTTAGAAAAAGCGATGGGTATTCCGGTTGACTCTGCTGTGGGTACTGGGGTAAATATCGTAAATCAGGGATAGTCATCTTACTAATATGAGGTAAATTATGAAGGGGAAACACTGGCTACTAGGTATTGTACTAAGTGGATGTGTAGCAGGCGTTGGATTCGGCTTACAACCATTGAGTGAAACTTATGTAGGACCTTATGTGCAAGAACAATTACATACAGCACTGAATGGAACTGTTTCCTATTCATCATTTCACATTGGTTGGGATGGTTCTGTTCAAATGAAAGATCTCAGTGTAGAAGATGCTAAGGGGCAATCTGTACTTACTGCGGACGCTTTGACCGTGTCTATACAATGGTTAAAGGTATTGCAATATCCTTTTGGACAGATATCACCAGATGCTTTGGTGGGAACGATTACTGTCTCCTCACCTCATGTGAATGTAGTACAAGATGAAACTGGACAATGGAATATACTGCAGTTGGTAAAAGAACGGGACTCAGAAGAACCTAGTCAATTTAGTGGATTGCTACGTGTAGAAAATGGAACGATTTCACTATTTTTGCCACAGGCAACGCCTTTATTGCTATCAGATGTGAATGGTACTGTCTTGGGTGATGGTGGTCATATGCTGGAGGGAGTCGTTGATGCTCATATTGGAAAGGATCAAATTCACTCCAAGATACAATGGGCGCTGGATGGCAGCGGTGATCGATCATTTTATGTGGAAACCCCACATTTAGATATAGCTCCTATAGTAAGTCGCATTTCTCTGCCAAGTGCAGTAAGCTCTATGACGGGTGATCTGACAGATGTTGCGTTGACAGTAACACAACGTGGTGGCTTCTGGTATGGTGAAGGAGGACTTTCCTTCCAAAACGTAGGGACGACCATCCAAGATCATCGATTGACATCTGGGAAAGGAAGCCTTCAAATCCATGGAGATGTTCTATTCTTAGATGGAATAGAAACGAATGTGAATGACGAGTATCTTCGTGTGAATGGCACCATACATCATATTTTTGATGAAGACCCTACCTTGCAATTGTCGGTAGGATTGAAAGAATGGAATCTTACTTCTCAACTGCCAATGACAGGATATATTACAGCAGATGCACTGGTAACAGGTCCCGTGTCTAATGTAAAAGCCAGTGCAGATGTAGAGGTACGAGATATCACCTATGAAGGGATGACAGTAAACCGTGGGAAAGGACACCTTTCCTATGGTGACCAAGTCATCCATGTGAGGGATGCGGAACTGAATATGCAAGGTGGAACCGTGAAAGGTACTGGCTCGTATCATATAGATACAAAAGATTTCTTGGCACAGCTAAACTTACAAAATGTGTCTTTATATGGGCTACCTCTTGGAGGACAATCCTCTGTGCAGGGATCTGTCAGCGGTGATTTGACTGTGGAAGGACAGGGAGGTGCTATTTCAAATGTAGTGGGCTCTGTAAGGGGACGTCAAATTGGGTATCAATCTATTTTAGTGGATACTTTGGATGCTAGTGTATCTTGGGATGGTACACAACTAGTAGTACCTTATATGAATGGTAACTGGAGTAGGGGGACATTCACCGGTAGTGGTCGCTTAGGAAATGGAACATTTGGACTTAGCCTATACGGTACTCATATCGGACTAGAACAATTTAATGGATGGTCACCTAAACCTTTGGGAGGCACTGTATCCATGGAAGCAAACTTGCAGGGATCCTTAGAGAACCCTACAGGGACTGTTACTATTGCGGGAGATGCACTTTCTTATGGGGTAACACAGTTTGACCGTATGTTTGTGAAAGCAAATATAGAGGATAAAAAACTGCATATCCTTGACGGTGATTTAGAATATAAAAAAAGCATCTATGATGTGCGAGGAACTATCAATTTAGATGGAGACCAAGATGTGGATATCAAAGGCTCTGCGAAGGATGTACGTATTGAAGACATATTGCCAAACTTTACAGATATTCCTATGACGGGATGGATTCACACAGATGTACATATAGAAGGTACCTTACAGCGTCCTAAAGTAAATGGATATGTGAAAGCCTGGGATGGTTCTATATATGGAAAACTGTTTGAATCTATTGAAGGATATTATGCATATAAGGATGGGCACTTACATTTACCAAGGTTGGACATTACTACCTATGGTTCCTCTATTGTGGTAGATGGGGATATACAAAACAAACAGTTAGATATTAATTTTGTAGGTGATGCGGTGCCGATTGAACCCTTTATTCGGGATGCGGGTCTCAACATGGTTGGCTATGTAGGCGCAGAAGGACATCTAGGTGGAACTGTGGATGCACCTATCTTTGAGGGCGTGGTACAGTCAGATGTTATGCAGGTGAAGGATACTACATTGCATGATATATCGGGTGCTGTGTACATTACGCCGAAAGTGGTACATCTACAAGGACTGACTTTCACGGGCAGCGGCACTAGTCAATATGAAGTAAAAGGTGGAGTTCAACTGGATGAATCGAAACGCTTATTTGGTTATGTTCGTGTACGAGATGGAGAATTGCAACAGTTATTAGCATTAAGTAATGCAAATGTACCAGATGTAAATGGCAAGTTGCAGGCGACCATTGATTTAGGTGGTACTAGTGACAGCCCAAGGTTAGATGTAAAAGGATCTCTCGAAAATACAACTATTCGTGATGAAGTAGTGGGAACTGCTACACTGGATGTGGGCTATGGTGGACGTACCATTGATATCCGTACGTTTAATTTACCTATTAAAGAAGGGCTTATTGCTGGTAAAGGTAAAGCTGATTTAGATGGGGTTACAGATATTCAGTTAGTAGCATCAAAAGTGCCTGTGGGAACTATCTTGCCTATAGTAACATCAGATGTCAATGGACAAGGAAACTGGAACTTTATTATTAATGTACAGGGTCCTACGAAATCTCCAAAGGTAGAGTTTTCTAGTGAAATAGAACAAGCCGTCATCAATGGTATAAGCTTGGATCAGTTAAGCATCTTAGGTAATATGGAAGACCAAGTGGTATCGATCCAACAAGGGATGATCAAGAAAGCGGATTCTTCTATTAAAGTGCGTGGTAAATTACCTTTGAGTGCATTGGTAACCAATGAATATGTGTCTGATGATGCGAGTAAGCAATTTGATGTTTATGTGGATATGAATGAAGCGAACTTGTCAGTACTTCCGTTGATGTTTAAAGAGGTACAGTCTGGAGAAGGGGCTATTCGTGGTATTGTTCATGTAACAGGAAACTCTGCGAATGTATTAGCTAATGGTACGATCGAATTAGCGAATGGATCTATGCAGCTTAAATCCTTAAAGAAACCATTGACGCAGTTAAAGGGGCAGCTATTATTCCGTGGTAATCATGTTGATATTACAGGAAGTACTACCATGGGGAAAGGTAATGCTGGCGTATCTGGAAATATAGGATGGACAGGTTCTCGAATTACTTCTTATGATGGTGCATTACAAATGAAAGGTATAGAAATTGGTCATGAATTCTATACCGGCCCATTGGAAGGCGAATTGTATATGATCAATAGAAATGATTTGCCAACCTTAGTAGGCGTCATCAACCTTCATGATGTGGTAGGATCTATACCTTTATCCTTTAGTAGTTCAGAGACATCGATTCCATTGGGGCTAGATGTAACTATCAATGCTAAAAACAATGTGAGATTATATAATCCATTGCTTTATGATATGTACTTACAAGGGCAGGTAAAATTTGAAGGTACCTTAGGAGAACCAAAGGCAAGTGGTAAGCTATCTGTGAATAAAGGGCATGTAAAATATTTGAAAAATCGTTTTAAAATTATTGAAGGGCAAGCCAAGTTTGTCACAGGTAGTGTGATTCCTGAGCTGAATGTACGAAGTATGGCGAATGTAAAGAACTATCGTGTATCCTTGCAAGCAGAAGGCCCTGCTACACAGATGAGATTAAAGCTGACTTCGGAACCTAATTTATCGGAACGTCAAATTATTTCTTTGTTGACTTTTGGACGTAATGTAGGTAATGCCAGCGGTGTTACATCAGATGATGCGAATGCATTGCTTACCTCTAGTTTACAGTCCTTGGCTTTTGGGTATATTGAAGATGTATTGCAAGATACATTGGGCTTAGATTTGGTAAATATTACTACAGGCTCTTTGGATGGAAAAGACTCTCGTGATTTCCAAGAGAAAAATAACTTTAATGTGACCATAGGTAAATATGTAGTGCCAGATTTGATGGTTACCTTAACTAGAGGGCTAAAAAACGATCATGTATCATATGGTTTTCAGTATGATATCAATCGTAATGTCAGTGCTACAGGATGGTTTAATAATGAAAATAAACGCTATTTAGGGGCGCAGTGGCGCTATCGATTCTAAAGGAGGTGAAGGTATGCTTAATGATTATATTGCCAGTGTGGATAAAATTGAATTATTGTCATGGGAAGAAGAACAACAGCTTTGGAAATCCTATGAAGAACATGAAGATATGCAGGCTCGCATGACGATCATAGAGCATTACCAACCATTAGTATTGAAAGAAGCCAATGTATATCAATCCTCTAAGATAGATATGATGGATTGTATTCAAGAGGGCACGATTGGCCTAATTGAGGCAGTAGAGCGCTATGACTCCCAAAAAGGAGTAGCTTTTTCCCTCTATGCAGTGCATCGTATTCGTGGACGCATATTAGACTATCTTCGCAAAGAAGGTAAGGAAGGCATTGTGTTACAAACTGAATCAGAAGATGGAGAAACTTGGTGGGAACAACTGCCTGCGGAGGGACCTTCTACAGAAATTGTTTGCGAGGAACGCATGTATGGGGATATGGTAACCTCTGCCATGAAACAGTTGCCTTTAGCGGAGCAACATGTAGTGGAAGAAGTGTATTACAAAGATCACAGTGTAGCATCTATTGCAGACACAATGGAGTGCAGTCATAGTTATATTCATCGATTGCGAAGAAAAGGATTAGCCCGGCTCAAAGGTTTGTTAGAAACGGCTAAAGAGACATGGGATAAAAGTTGATTCTATTGTTCAAGTCTTAAGAGCATATACATAGTACTACTCAATGGCCAGTTCTCGGACAGGGTGCAGAGAGTAGTACTTTTTTATAGGGAATTAATTACATCGAAAAAAATCGCTTGACAGATATATAGTTTGGAGTTACTATATTTGTATTATACATATAGAACAGTGATGCGAAGGACATGACCCTAACCATCTATACTTTCAGAGAAAGATACCTTGGCTGTGAGTATCTAGTGTAGACTTAGACGTTACCACCTTCAAACTGGTTTGGTGAAGGCTTAGCTTGTAATCAAATCCGTGTGGACCCGTTATCGTCCGTAAGAGTGAGTCCTATCAATAGGGACTAACTAGGGTGGAACCGCGAAGATCTTCGTCCCTTGTGTGGGAGAAGGTCTTTTTTTGTTGGTAAAAAAGTATTGCCATCCCCAATGGCATAGTAGTATTAGACCTAGGGAGGTAACCTATGAGTGAAGTAAATATCATTTTACCTGATGGAAGTTCTAAAGCTTTTGCAGCTGGAACTACATTGGGTGAAGCAGTAAAACAACTATCAAACAGCTTAGCAAAAAAAGTATTAGCCACTGATGTAAATGGAGAATTAACAGACCTTCGTGAAGTATTGGTGGATGGTTCTAAGGTAAGCTTTTTAACATTTGCAGAAGATGGTGGTAAACATGCATTCCGTCATACAGCATCTCATGTGATGGCGCAAGCAGTAAAACGTTTGTGGCCTGATGCGCAATTGGCCATTGGACCAGCCATCGAGAACGGTTTCTACTATGACATCGATATGGAACATAAATTAGTGCCAGAAGATTTACCGAAAATCGAAGCGGAAATGAGCCGTATTGTAAAAGAAAACTTGCCTATCGAAAAAGTATTGATGGAACGTCAAGAAGCACTAGATTTCTTCGCAGCTAAACAGGAAAATTATAAAGTAGAGTTAATCAATGATTTGCCTGCTGATGCAGTGATTTCTGCGTATAAACAAGGTGAGTTTACTGACCTTTGCGCAGGTCCACACTTGGCAAGTACTGGTAAAGTAAAAGCTTTTAAATTACAAAGTATTGCAGGTGCATACTGGCGTGGCGATGAAAAAAATAAAATGTTGCAACGTATCTATGGTACTGCCTTTGAAAAGAAAGAAGAACTAGAAGAATACTTACACTTATTAGAAGAAGCAGCTCGTCGTGATCATCGTAAATTAGGTAAAGAGCTTGGCTTGTTCGTTATCAAAGAAGAAGGACCAGGATTCCCATTCTTCTTGCCAAAAGGTATGGCAGTACGAAATGCCTTAGAAGATTTCTGGCGTGAAGTACATCATGACTATGATTATGAAGAGGTTCGTACTCCAATCATCTTAAGCCAACATTTGTGGGAAACATCTGGTCACTGGTTCCATTACCGTGAAAATATGTACACAACACAAATCGACGGAGCAGAATATGCCATAAAACCAATGAACTGCCCAGGCGGTATCTTGGTGTATGCAAACGATATGCATTCCTATCGTGATTTGCCGATTCGTATGGCAGAACTTGGTTTAGTACATCGCCATGAATTGAGTGGTGCTTTACATGGTTTATTCCGTGTACGTAGCTTTACACAAGATGATGCCCATGTATTCATGACTCCATCTCAAATTAAAGAAGAGTTAATGAGCGTTATCGACTTATTCGGTCGTATCTACTCTCAATTTGGCTTGTCCTATCATGTAGAGTTAAGTACAAAACCAGAAGGCGCTATTGGCGACGATGCAATCTGGGAATTAGCAACAGAAGCATTGCGTGAAGCTATCGAAGCAAAAGGTATTCCATATCGTATCAACGAAGGTGATGGCGCGTTCTATGGTCCTAAACTAGATTTCCATATTCGCGATTCTATCGGCCGTACATGGCAATGTGGTACTATCCAATTGGATATGAACTTGCCAGAACGTTTTAACTTGGAATATATCGCAGAAGATGGTCAAAAACATCGTCCAATCATGATTCACCGTGCATGCTTTGGTTCTATGGAACGTTTCATTGGTATCTTGATTGAACACTTTGCAGGGGCATTCCCAACTTGGATGGCACCAGTACAAGTGAAAATCCTTCCGATCAGTGAAAAACATGTAGAATATGCTGAAAAATTACGTAAAGCATTTAAAGATGCCTATGTGCGTGTGGAACTAGATGATCGTAGTGAAAAAATTGGTTACAAAATCCGTCAAGCACAAATGGAAAAAGTATCCTACATGCTTGTGGTAGGTGACAAAGAAGTGGAAGAAGGAAAAGTAGCTGTTCGTAAACGTGGCGTAGGCGAACAAGGTGCGATTCCTTGGGAAGAATTCTTGGCAAATATCCAACAAGAAATTAAAGATCGTGCATAATCACTAAAATAAATAGGATAGTATGGAGGCACTTTGCGTGAATCTGATACATGGATCCTAGTGGATTTTTGATGATATAAGTATTGTGTATACATATGAAAAGCATCTTCACAAGAAGGTGCTTTTCATCATATAATACAATTAGAAAGAAATTGGTCTTTCCTTTTCTAGTATTCCGAGTAGAGGTGATGGAATCATGATTACATTTGACGATGCAGAAAAGCAAAAATTAAGTCCTGAGGATTTAAAAAAATTAAAGAAGCATAATGATATCAATGAATGGCCGTGTCCATTATCAGATGATATGAAAAAGCAAATGCATGATAGCTTTAAAGTTGTGCCTAAGAAAAAATAAGAAAAAGCCGTAGCGACTGAGGATTGTTTTCGCTACGGCTTTTTTTAGAAAAATGAAGAAACGCCATACACAGGATGACGTTTCTCGTAGGGGTGATATTTATATAGTAAGTAATATGTATAACATGCATCATTAGATGTGTATGTGAATGCATATATTTTGGCAATCAGATAGTTGTATCAAGAGATATAGATTCTATTGCAGATAGAATACTACATTTGCTGTTTTGTTGGCGGACATATCTCCCTTCTCTATAGGTGTAGAGCTAGATAAATCCATAGATTTTACTGCAAGCATAGCATATCTAGGGTTTACCTCCATAGTCTGTGTGCGTGTAGTTCCTAAGCTTGCGGATTTAACAGGACCTAGTTCGCGACCAAGAGATTTTGCAATCACTTCCGCTTGGTGGCGTGCATCACTAATGGCAGATGTAGATAATTGATCTTCTATCTCCTGGGATACATCGGTTTGGAAGGTAAGGGAATTAATATCAGAAGCGCCACTAGCAATAGCTGCGTCGATGGCTTTTCCAATAGATGATGTGTCATACACCCTTACAACAACAGTGTTGTTTACATTATAACCATTTAATTTTGAGTTCCCATCAATGTAATCGTAATTAGGATTGATGGTAATGTTAGAAGTTTGTATGTTATTTTTAGAAACTCCTACATGTTGTAAAGAAGAGATGAGTTTAGACATAACAGCATCATTTTGTGCTTTGGCAGCCTGTACAGAGGTGTTTTTGTTGGATACTCCTAAATTGAGTAATGCATAGGAGGGTGCTACTTGTCGAATAGCTTGGCCTGTGACAGAAATTTCTCCTGGTGCCATATCTGCTGCCATAGCTCCCAAGGTAGCAGATGCCATAAATGCACCGATAGTGAAAGCTTTCAAAAAAAATGAATGTTTCATAAAATCGTCCTTTCTATATGATGTACCTGTTGACAAAGAAAAAATAAGTACCCTACAATGGTATATATACAGTACATCTAGTATTTGTTATTATACTACATAAACTATGTGAAAGTATGATGAAGGTTAGGAGTAAAACTATGAACCCTATTGATATTATGTTAGATCATAAAAGTATTCGACAATATAAACCGATGAGAGTATCTCCGCAACATTTAAGTATTTTGTTAGATGTAGCGAAACGGACAGCCACAAGCATGGGGATGCAAACATTCAGTATCATCCGTATTGTAAAGCCAGAAATTAAAGAAGCCATTGCAGCGGTATGCAAACAAGAGTATGTGAAAGGTATGCCTGAATTGTTTGTATTTGTGGTGGATGCATATCGAAATGCACAAATTATGAAAGAAAAAGGACTGGATCTTGATACAGCAAATGATGCAGATCGATTCTTCCAAGGGTGGACAGATGCCTGTTTAGCGGCACAAAATATGGTGACTGCAGCAGAGCTGGCAGGATATGGTACAGTATATTTGGGAAGTATCTTAAACGATGCAGAAAAAATGATTGAAATTTTGAACCTACCTGAATTAACATTCCCTGTAGTAGGACTTGGACTGGGTATGGCGGACCAAAAACCAGCATTGAAACCACGCATGCCAAGAGAAGCAAATGTATTTGATGATGAATATAGTACGTTTGATAATTATCATGAGCTATTAGAAGATTATGATGAAGAAATGAATCAATACTATGATCTTCGTAGTCCTAATTATCCTTTGCCTAAATTTACAGACCAAGTAGTGGGGCGATTACAAATGAAGGATGAGAAGCGCAGTGCCTTGGTGGAAATTGCAAAAGCTCAAGGGTTTCACTTGTAATGCTATTCTGCCTTATGGCGTTTTTGCGATGTAATGAAAGAAAAGACCGCAATACACCTTCTCAGAAACGGTATTTCATAATGTATCGTCATTTGTAATGCTATGTAGCCTGTGGCTAATTAAACTTAATAAGATAAATTGAAGAGCACGGTATACTCCTCACAAACGGTATTACATAATGTTTGTTCGGAGCACACCGTGCTCTTCTTGTATATGTGTAATTTAGATAGTAAAAACGCCACAAAGCTACTACACATAACTGCGTTCCTCTAGGAAAGGTTTGTGAGTGGTTATTTGGAGGCTTACCGTGCTCTTCTTACATTTGTATGATTAAGTTAATAACACTGCCACAAGGCGTTCTACACATAACTGCATTCTAGGGTGGGAGATGCTGAGATCTTATGATGTTTGGGGAATTTAAGTAGTAAGGAACTCCACAAACTATTCTATGTATAACTACGTTACTCAGAAGAAACATAAGTATTGCTGGCACATGGTGTTATAAATCCGATTATAATTAGAAGCAGGAGGTGTACATTATGCTTTAGCTTAGATATACTTAATTTAGTTGTTTTAAGTAGGGCTAGATTATATAGGGTGAGTTCTATAGAAAACATATATGAAAAATAGTAAAAAGTAGGGTTGCAAATTATTGGTAAATAGCATATAATACTTTTAGTGCTTGAGACACAAGCACTTTTAATTTTCTTACGGCTTAGTAACTAAGAAAATTAAAAAAGATTAAAAATAACTGTTGACACGATATTGTGAATCTGTTATTATAATCTAGTCGCCACAACACAGTGTTGTAAAGGCGAAGTTGATCTTTGAAAACTGAACAATAAAAGGTAATTACTTCGAAAGAAGTAAACATAAGCCAGAGTGCGGGTTTCACATAGTTGAAACCAACCAAAAAATTCTAGCCAAGTAATTGGCAACAACGAAAATGAATGAGCTATCAAATAGCTTCAAGATATCTTGGAGAGTTTGATCCTGGCTCAGGACGAACGCTGGCGGCGTGCTTAACACATGCAAGTCGAACGGACAGACAGAGAGCTTGCTCTCTTGAAGTTAGTGGCGAACGGGTGAGTAACGCGTAATCAACCTGCCCTTCAGAGGGGGATAACAACGGGAAACCGTTGCTAATACCGCGTACGATTCACAGGCGGCATCGCTTGTGAATGAAAGGTGGCCTCTATATATAAGCTATCGCTGAAGGAGGGGATTGCGTCTGATTAGCTAGTTGGAGGGGTAACGGCCCACCAAGGCAATGATCAGTAGCCGGTCTGAGAGGATGAACGGCCACATTGGGACTGAGACACGGCCCAAACTCCTACGGGAGGCAGCAGTGGGGAATCTTCCGCAATGGACGAAAGTCTGACGGAGCAACGCCGCGTGAGTGATGAAGGTCTTCGGATTGTAAAGCTCTGTTAATCGGGACGAAAGAGTTCTGTGTGAATAATGCAGAAAAGTGACGGTACCGGAATAGAAAGCCACGGCTAACTACGTGCCAGCAGCCGCGGTAATACGTAGGTGGCAAGCGTTGTCCGGAATTATTGGGCGTAAAGCGCGCGCAGGCGGCCTATCCAGTCTGTCTTAAAAGTTCGGGGCTCAACCCCGTGATGGGATGGAAACTAGTAGGCTAGAGTATCGGAGAGGAAAGCGGAATTCCTAGTGTAGCGGTGAAATGCGTAGATATTAGGAAGAACACCAGTGGCGAAGGCGGCTTTCTGGACGAAAACTGACGCTGAGGCGCGAAAGCCAGGGGAGCGAACGGGATTAGATACCCCGGTAGTCCTGGCCGTAAACGATGGGTACTAGGTGTAGGAGGTATCGACCCCTTCTGTGCCGGAGTTAACGCAATAAGTACCCCGCCTGGGGAGTACGGTCGCAAGGCTGAAACTCAAAGGAATTGACGGGGGCCCGCACAAGCGGTGGAGTATGTGGTTTAATTCGACGCAACGCGAAGAACCTTACCAGGTCTTGACATTGATGGACGAAACAAGAGATTGTTTTTCTCCTTCGGGAGCCAGAAAACAGGTGGTGCACGGCTGTCGTCAGCTCGTGTCGTGAGATGTTGGGTTAAGTCCCGCAACGAGCGCAACCCCTATCTTATGTTGCCAGCACGTAAAGGTGGGAACTCATGAGAGACTGCCGCAGACAATGCGGAGGAAGGCGGGGATGACGTCAAGTCATCATGCCCCTTATGACCTGGGCTACACACGTACTACAATGGGCTTTAATAGAGGGAAGCGAAGCCGCGAGGTGGAGCAAACCCCAGAAACAAGCTCTCAGTTCGGATCGTAGGCTGCAACTCGCCTACGTGAAGTCGGAATCGCTAGTAATCGCAGGTCAGCATACTGCGGTGAATACGTTCCCGGGCCTTGTACACACCGCCCGTCACACCACGAAAGTCGGAAGTACCCAAAGCCGGTGGGGTAACCTTCGGGAGCCAGCCGTCTAAGGTAAAGTCGATGATTGGGGTGAAGTCGTAACAAGGTAGCCGTATCGGAAGGTGCGGCTGGATCACCTCCTTTCTAGGGAGACATACACTAGCACAAGATGCTAGATGTCACACTAGGTCGACACTTTGGTCACTTTTATTGTTCAGTTTTGAGAGGTCAACTCTCAAAAGTTAGTATTGACAAGTAGTGAAATGCTTTATATACTTACTAAGCACTATTTTCTAAGAAAATCGATGGATAACAAGGAAAACGAATGAGGCGAAGTCGAAGCGTAATGGTAATTACGTGAGACAAGCGGAATGAGTTTGACGAAGTTAGGCGTGATTTTATAGAAAATGAAGATGTTCTTTGAAAACTGCATAGAAGATAATAAATTATTTATGATTTGGTCTCTTAGAGTTGACTCTAAGGGTTAGACCAAGCACATAGATTCTCTAAATTAACTTATAAGGTGAGAGCATCCGAAAGGATGACTCTAAAGCAAAAGACATAACTATATGTCACTATCAAGTAAAGATAGTAAGGGCATACGGTGGATGCCTTGGCTATACTGGCCGAAGAAGGACGCGGTAAGCTGCGAAAAGCTACGGAGAGGTGCAAGCGACCATTGACCCGTAGATATCCGAATGGGGGAACCCGGCAGAGTGAAGCTCTGTCACCCATACCAGAGAGTATGAGGAGGGCACCTGGGGAACTGAAACATCTAAGTACCCAGAGGAAAAGTAATCAAACGAGATTCTCTTAGTAGCGGCGAGCGAACGGGGAAGAGCCCAAACCGGACTGGTTCGCCAGACCGGGGTTGAGGACTGCTAACAAGCATAAATGGGATAGACGAACCGACTTGGAACGGTCGGCCGAAGAAGGTGAAAGCCCTGTAGTCGAAATCCTGCATATGTGGAGCAGTATCCAGAGTACCACGAGACACGTGAAACCTTGTGGGAAGCAGGGGGGACCACCTCCAAGGCAAAATACCAGTATGGACCGATAGCGCATAGTACCGTGAGGGAAAGGTGAAAAGCACCCCGGGAGGGGAGTGAAAGAGAACCTGAAACCGTATGTCTACAAACAGTCGAAGACCGTATAATTGCAGGTCGACGGCGTGCCTATTGAAGAATGAACCGGCGAGTTACTGTCACTAGCGAGGTTAAGCGGAAAACGTGGAGCCGAAGCGAAAGCGAGTCTGAATAGGGCGAAGAGTTAGTGGTAGTAGACCCGAAACCGTAGTGATCTATCCATGGCCAGGTTGAAGCACAGGTAAAATTGTGTGGAGGACCGAACTCGTGAGCGTTGAAAAGCTTTGGGATGAGTTGTGGATAGGGGTGAAATGCCAATCGAACACGGAGATAGCTGGTTCTCCCCGAAATAGCTTTAGGGCTAGCCTCATGGTAAAGAGTATAGGCGGTAGAGCTCTGATCGGGCTAGGGCCCACACCGGGTACCGAACCTAGTCAAACTACGAATGGCTATACTTATACATGGGAGTCAGACTATGAGTGATAAGGCCCATAGTCAAGAGGGAAACAGCCCAGACCACCGACTAAGGCCCCCAATGCTGCATTAAGTGGCAAAGGATGTGGAGTTTCCAAAACAACCAGGATGTTGGCTTAGAAGCAGCCACCATTTAAAGAGTGCGTAATAGCTCACTGGTCGAGAGACTCTGACGCCGAAAATGTCCGGGGCTAAAATGCAGAGCCGAAGTCGTGGCAATGGTAGTAATACCATTGGGTGGGGGAGCGTTCTTATTGGATTGAAGCAGTACCGGAAGGAGCTGTGGACTGGTAAGAAGTGAGAATGCCGGTATGAGTAGCGAAAGAAAGGTGAGAATCCTTTCCACCGAAAGCCTAAGGGTTCCTGAGCAACGATCGTCGTACTCAAGGGTAAGTCGGGACCTAAGCCGAGGCGGAAAAGCATAGGCGATGGACAACAGGTTGAAATTCCTGTACTAGTATGAATTGTTTGATCGATGGAGTGACGCAAACAGGTAGGTTAGCATGCGATTGGAAGTGCATGTTTAAGCGTGTAGGTTGAGTAATAGGTAAATCCGTTACTCTAAAAGCTGAGGCGTGATGACGAGCTCAAAAGAGCGAAGTAATTGATCCTAAGTTGCCGAGAAAAGCTTCTAGGTAGAGACATACTACCCGTACCAAAACCGACACAGGTAGGCGGGGAGAGAATCCTAAGGTGCGCGGGAAAACCCTCGTTAAGGAACTCGGCAAAATGCATCCGTAACTTCGGGAAAAGGATGACCCATGTAGTGTGAAAGCTTGTAACGGCTCTAGCATGAATGGGTGGCACAAGAGAGGCGCAAGCGACTGTTTACCACAAACACAGGTGCCTGCTAAAGCGAAAGCTGACGTATAGGTGCTGACACCTGCCCGGTGCTGGAAGGTTAAGAGGAGGGGTTAGGAGTAATCCGGAGCTCTGAATTGAAGCCCCAGTAAACGGCGGCCGTAACTATAACGGTCCTAAGGTAGCGAAATTCCTTGTCGGGTAAGTTCCGACCCGCACGAAAGGTGTAACGACTTGCGCACTGTCTCAACGAGGGACCCGGTGAAATTGAAGTACCTGTGAAGATGCAGGTTACCCGCGACTGGACAGAAAGACCCCATGGAGCTTTACTGTAACTTAGGATTGATTTTAGTTAATGAATGTACAGGATAGGTGGGAGACGTAGAAGCTAGGGCGCTAGTCTTAGTGGAGTCGCTGTTGGGAT
>NZ_AFUJ01000049.1:0-5704 GCF_000221605.1 Veillonella sp. oral taxon 780 str. F0422
ATAACTCGTTTAAACGAGCTCCAACGGTTGGTGAATTCTTAGGGGCAGACTTAAATGCCTATAAAGAAATTACCACAGATAAATCCGTCAATACAGTTGGATTCTATAACCAATTGAAAGAAATTAAAGAGGCTGAAGAAAAAGCTATCGAAGCTGGTCAAGATAAAATTGCAGCTGCAGGTACAACTATCAAAGCAGAAATTGCAGCAACAGAAGCTAATATTGAGGCAACATCAAAACCTATCAATGACCAAATCGAAGTAGTCAATGCAAAAGTAGAAGAAATCAGTACTAAATATGATGAAGCTTCTGAAGCCTATTATGCTGCAGAAGATGGGCCTGAAAAAGAAGCATTAGAAACTAAAAAAGATGATTTAGAAAAAGAGCTTAACGCTGAACGTGCTAAATTAAAACCATTATATGAAAACTTGCGTCTTGCTACGGCTGATGATAAAGCGAAAAAGAAGCCCTAGAAAAATCCTTAGCAAATACAGAAAAATCTGTTAAAGATGAAATTCGCAAGCCATTTGTGGAAAAACAATTTGAAGTGTTAGCTCGTATGCAAGAGTTAGCAAGCAAAGCCTATAGTGCTGATTTTGCAAACCCTAAAAATAAATTTGTCTTAGAATTACCTGAACTTAATGCCAAAACACTTTATACGAAAGATATAATGGAAGAAGATCCATGGGGATATGGTCCTCCAACAAAAGTTGGTGAACAACCAAATACGGAAGGTACTTTCAGTATTAGACCTACAGATGGTAAAGGCAATGGTTTAGATAGTACTCCTGATATTTTCAAAGTATCTTTAAATAATGCTGATTTCTTAAAAGATGGTGGTAGATCTTACTTAGAAAAATGGTTTGATACTAACAAAGATGCTATTATCAAATCCTATAAAACTACAGCAGATAGAATGATTCCAGAATTTACTAATGGCACGGCTCATACTGCTGATGGTAATGGAATTTACACATTTGATGAAAAACAAGTAGAAACATTAAAACAACAATTCATTGAAAAGAATTTGTTAACTGATAAAACCATTGGTGTAACAGGTAGTGCTAAATATCCAGCATTATTAAGTAATTTCTTCTCTAAAGTGAATTCTGTTTTAGAAAGAACTGATGGGTATAGCAAACTTCCTCGTGAGGCTCTGGGGAATGCTACAGGCAATGTTATCCCAACAGAGGGGGTTATTATCCAACGTGATGTAATTCCTGCGGTTAGACGTGCTAGTTTTATCCAATATCGTCAACAAGTAAATAATAAATTAGGTGTCACAGCTTGGTACTTACGCTCTACAGGCCATGAAAATCATACTGTACATTATACAAGCGATAAAGGAAATGAGTCTCACAGCTTTGGTCGTTTAGCAAATGTATTTGGTTTAGGCTTGAAATACCAAATTGGTGATAATACAGCAGTATCTTTCGACTATGGTCAAAATAGAACAGACTTTGGTCGCTATATGAATGGTGGAAGTATCTATCAATCTACAGCAGATAAAGTATATGATAATCCAGCAGGTAATCCTCAATTTGAATTGAAAGGCCATAGAACAGGTGGTACTCCACACTTCTGGGCACTTCGTTTTGATGTAGGACAATCTGATTATTATCGTCCTGGTAGCTGGAATGCATTTATTGACTACAAATACTTCAGACATGGTGCTTTCTTAGGTGGTAATGGCACAGGAGCTGTACCAGATCGCTACTTAGATGGTATTCGTAGCTTCACATTAGGTGGTGGATATGTACCAGCGAAAGATTTCTTAGTAGAAGCATTCTACACATTCGATGCAAAAGGTATTGGACAACGTGATACATTATACGGTGGAGAAAACTTTAAATTAGGTAACTACACTCGTATCCAAGGTACGTACAAGTTCTAAGATAATGGAATAGAATTCTTATAGATATTGGACTATGCCTGTGTATAGCTACATAGGAAGATAGACTGGCATTCAGTACATAATGATATACCATAGAGGATAGTTAACGATGCAAGTTAGCTATCCTCTATTATCGTGCTATGTGTACTAGTATGGGAACAAGGGATTGCAAGCTATCTAATGGTATGGGTCATTCTCTGTGTATCCAAAATTATATTGTGATATAATAACTACATTGCGATTAAAGATTGCATTGAAATGCAAAAATTGTCTATTATAGAATAAAAATTACATCGGAATGCAAAAAGTAATTTATTTAAAATAAAGATTGCAATCAAATGCAATCTTAGTTAAAATTATAATAAAGATTGCATTGTAATGTATTTTTGCAATATGCTGAGAGTATGAATAACACTTTCATTGTATTGAAAGGTATCACAAATGATAGAGGAGTAGACATGAAGCTAATTAATAGGGAAAAGTACATACAGTTTCTGAGAAATCACAGAGAAAAACGCGTTATAAAAATTGTGTCTGGCGTGCGCAGATGTGGTAAATCAACTCTATTTTATCTCTTTCAACAAGAGTTACTACAAGAAGGGGTAAAAGAAAATCAAATCATCGCCATTAACTTTGAAGATTTGGAATACAGGGACTTAACGGATTATATACAGTTGTATGAATACATAAAGTCCAAAATAATTCCTAATCAACAAATGTATATATTTTTGGATGAGGTCCAACATGTACAAGGGTTCGAACGTGTGGTAGATAGTTTCTATATTAAAGATAATGTAGATATCTATATTACAGGATCTAATGCGTACTTTATGTCTTCAGAAATGGCTACACTATTAGCGGGTCGATATGTTCAGCTAGATATGTTACCTTTATCATTTAAAGAGTTTGTTGAAGCACACAAAGAGACAACGAATCTATCTTTGAATGGTTTGTATCGTCTATTTATAGAGCAAAGTGGTTTTCCAGGGACACTAGAATATGCTGGGCATGATGAAATGCTACGTACCTATTTAGAAGGTATAGTCAATTCTGTAGTGTTGAAAGATGTTATGACGCGCTTAAAGGGAAGCGATATTTTAATATTAGAAAGTATTATTCGGTATATTGCAGCCAACGTGGGAAGTTTATTAACACCTAAAAAGATAGCTGATTCTCTTACTAGTATGGGTAGAAAGGTAGATAGTCGTACTGTAGAAAGGTACATAGCAGCACTGAGAGATGCATTGTTAATTTATGAAGTGTCTAGATTTGATGTGCGAGGGAAAGAACTGCTTAGATTATATTCTAAATTTTATTTAGTTGATCCTGGGCTGAGAAGATTTTTCGTACCTAATACAGGACGAGATACAGGTCACATTCTTGAAAATGTGGTGTATTTAGAATTATTGCGCCGAGGCTATACGGTTCATGTCGGTATCCTAAAAAATGGTGAAATAGATTTTATAGCTCAGAAACATGGACTATTTGAGTATTATCAAGTGAGTCAAAGTGTGTTAGATCCTACCACATTAGACAGAGAACTAACGCCTTTATTTGAGGTGAAAGACTATCATCCGAAATTTTTGCTTACTTTGGATGAGATTAATAGCAATGCATCTTATGAGGGAATACAACAAAAAAATGTGATAGAATGGCTATTGGAATAGGGATTTTAAATATGGAATAAACGTATTAGAATATACATTATATAGGGGTGACAAGTGAAAGAAACAGTAACAAAAGAAGTACAAGAATCAACGGGTGTGATTCGTTATATTTGGATTGTATTAGGTGCTATTAGCTTTGGCTTAGGATCATTGGGAATTGTATTACCATTATTACCAACGGTACCGTTTTATTTATTTGCTGTATTTTGTTTTGCTAGAGGTTCTAAACGATTCCATGAGAAGTTTGTGAACTCTAAGCTTTATGCAAATTACGTAGAGCCGTTTAAAAATAAAAGTGGCATGCCACTGCGCACTAAAATTAATATTTTAGTGTCCGTGTCGATTTTACTGGGTATTGGAGCTTATAGTATGCGCAATATGCCTGTAGCATTTTATGTTATGGGAGCCGTGTGGATAGGTCATGTGATTGCCCTTGCGTTTATAGTGAAAACAGCACCACCTGAATCTAAAGTAAAACAATAGTTGTTTCAATAGTAGTGCATGTTTATATACTACAAAATATGATGTGTAGATACAGACGAAATATTTATATTAGCCAAATCATGAATGAACTCTCATCATGATTTGGCTTTTATTGTGTTATGCTTATGTGGTATATTAGTAGCAACCATAAAGATGTTTAAGGATAACCTAGTCATTGGGTATATTGATAGAAGTTATTTTAGAGGATCTTTAGTTACCATACATAGTGAGTATGACAATCTATTCGTTAAGAATGATTCGATATAATAGATATCACATGCTCTGACTGTGAAAATAAATAATGGTAGCACTATATGAATGTGTATATGTATAGATTATAATTAGGAGCGGAATACAATGAAATCAAAACAACGACAATGCCCTATACAAGGAGATCGATGTGCCATCTGCGTTCCTATTGTAGGTCCAACGATAGAAGATATACTTTCACAAGTACAAGAAGCCGTGCAAGCGAAGGTGGACCTTATCGAGTTGCGCCCTGATATGTGGATGAAGGATTCTCATATATCTGAAGAAGAGTACATACCAACAATAGTAAACTTGGTAGAAGAAGTGCATTCTAAATATGAAAAGATACCGATGTTGTTTACGTGGCGTACATTAGCTGAGGGCGGAGAAACGTCCTTAAGTAATGAGAAATACTGTAACCTATTACAAGCAATTGTAGATCAAAACCTAGTGCAAGCTGTCGATGTGGAGTTGTTCGCCTATACAGATACAATGGGACAAATTATTAAAGAAGCTCATCATCAAGAAATACAAACAGTGATGAGTTATCATAATTTTCAAAGTACGCCAGACCTAGAAATATTACATGTCTATGCAGAGCGTATGATATCTGCAGGAGCCTCAGTGATTAAGTTTGCATTGATGCCAACTACGAGTGATGATGTACTTTCAGCATTACAATTTACAAAAGAATTAACACAAAGATATCCACAGTTACCACGTATTACTATGTCTATGGGAAAATTAGGACAGATGACACGGACCTGTGGCAATGTGTTTGGTAATTGCTTGACCTTTGGCACACTGGGACAAGCATCAGCGCCTGGACAGGTAGAGGTGGATATTTTAAAGCGATTAGTATAAGATATAGGATCAATGAGATAATATAAGGGTTTACAACTACTATATTATGGTATCTACAAGTTATGTTTCTAATGCTAGAAAATGTAAAAAGTAGATATTAGATAAATAGCTTTTAGAGTTAGTATTTCCATATCTATAGGGAGTATCTATAGGTTATACAGGATATTCCTATAAAAAATATAGAAAAATGTTAACATTCAGTAGACAAATGTATCTTAGTATGATAATATTTGTTACATAATTTAATACTCGCCTAACAAACCGATGAGGTGGAGATAAAAATAGAACGTGCACTTCCAGAGAGTGGGGGTAGCTGAGAGCCCCGCAGAACGCAGTCTATTAAATGGACTACTGAGGGTATGGGGAACGGACAATTGTCCTAGTATAGCATAACGTGTCATGAGCGTTAATCGTGAGGGATATGATAGTATCCTGCAAAGGGGAATGCATGCATTCAAACAAGGTGGTACCGCGATTTATATGAATCTTTCTGCGCAGTAGTGCAGTTATTTGGCATATGAACTCGTCCTTGACGTATAGTCTAGGG
>NZ_AFUJ01000048.1:0-463 GCF_000221605.1 Veillonella sp. oral taxon 780 str. F0422
TCGACATGTGCGTAGAATCGTAGCGGAGATAGGAACGCCTGAGGAATTGAGCAATCTGATTCAGTCTGTAGTACCTAAAGAACATGTACAAGTGATGCCAAGTACGAATGAAGTGATTTATTATGGAACGGTTCATGAAATTTTAGAAGTAGAAAAATTACTACGATCTTGGCATGCTATGCCAAAACAAGTACAGTTAGATGTGGCGGTATTAGCAATGGAAAAAGGCTATGCTAAAGAACTAGGTATACAATGGTCATTTCCTGGATTACAAAGTTCAGGGCTTTCCATGCATGGAAAATCTGAATCAGGTATGGAAGGAAATGTTCATATCGGTCATATTCCTAAGGGCACATCGTATTCGTTTTTAGCGCACCCTGAAGTATCTGCTAAAGAAGGAAGTAGTCGTATGGCATTGATTGCAAGACCTAGCATTGTAGCTCTTAATGGAGAGGAAGCAAGC
>NZ_AFUJ01000047.1:0-10217 GCF_000221605.1 Veillonella sp. oral taxon 780 str. F0422
TAGGATGTTTATGCGCATCACGAGTGGCTATACGGATGGCATGTTTCCAATCTTTGCCACAGATAAAAGAAGCTATCACAAATAAAACACAAGTAATACGTGCAGGAATATAATTAACTACATCATCTAAGCGGGCTGCAAAACGACCAAAGTATAAATAGCGCTCATTTTTATAGCCTAACATGGAGTCCATCGTATTAATAGTTCGGTATCCAATAGCCCCCCATGGACCTATTAAGACAAACCAAAATAAAGGGGAAATAATGCCATCTACTGTATTTTCCGCTACTGTTTCAATAGTAGCACGAGTAATTTCACTTTCATCAAGTTCACTAGTCTTACGACCTACAATCCATCCCACTTTACGGCGTGCTTCAGATATATCTTGTTTTCTCAACAAATTAGCAATTTCTATGCCTGCCTCTGCTAAACAACGAGGGCTAATAGCAATGTATAGGCACAATAAGGATACTATGAAATAGCCGATTGGATGTATGGTCCCTCCTATAAATAGGAGCCCTGTAACAATGACCATCACAGTCATTAAGACTAGTAATACAGTAGATATCCCTAATAGTATTTGATTCCTTGCCATAGTATTCTTTTTATACAATAGATGTTCATAGAAAGAAATACAATTACCAATTAAAACAACAGGATGGTATTTACTTCTAGGGTCACCCACTAAAGTATCTAACAAAAGTGCCCCTAAAGGAATAAAATAAAGAAGATGGTGTATAAACCATTCCATTAGTCTTGCTCCCATAATGATTGAATATATTCCATATCTAAATGTTCTTCTACAATCTTGGCTAATCGATTATAGGCAGCTTCTTTATGTTCAAAGTAGCGGAATACAATATCTAATGGCTCTAATCCTTTTTGTACGCAATGCATTCAGGATTGAGCGACGTAATCCATCATTATCTAAAATGCCATGAATATATGTGCCCATCACTTGACCATTACTAGTGACAAAACCATCGATCACATCTACCTTAGCATCACTACGCTTTTGAATGTGGAAACAACGTTCTCCTGCTCCTACTGGCTGTGTATCTCCCATATGGATTTCATAGCCTACAAGATTTTCACCACTATAGTTAGTACCTAAGAAAGATAAATCCTTTACATCAAAGCAAACTTGATGTGTTAATTTTTCAGTTTTCATAGTAGTAGCTGTTGGAAGCAAACCTAAGCCTTTTAATTCAGGAATATCCCCTTCAATCCCTTCTGGATCATAAAGCATTTCTCCCAGCATTTGATTACCACCGCAAATACCCAATACAGGTACCCCAGCATTTGCTAAGTCGTGGATATCTTTATCATAGCCATGCTCCTGCAAGTACGATAAGTCAGCTAATGTGTTTTTAGAGCCTGGTAAAATTACCATATCTGGATGACCAATTGGCTCCCCTTGTTTCACAAAACGAACAGATACATCTGGTTCATAGGCAAGAGCATCAAAGTCTGTAAAGTTAGAAATTTTAGGAGTTTGCATGACCGCAATCGTAATCTCCTTAGATACTCCTCTATATTTACTTTCTAATGCTACAGAATCTTCTTCATCAATATCAAGGTTTTCTATCGCCGGTACTACACCTACTACTTTTTTACCTGTTTTTTCTTCAATAAAATCCAATGCAGGTTGTAATAATGTGACATCACCTCTGAATTTATTAATGATAATACCTTTTACTAGATCTCTTTCATCTGGTTCTAATAATTCTAAAGTACCCACCACAGATGCGATAGCACCACCACGATCAATATCTGCAATAAGCATTACAGGAGCCTTTGCTAACTTGGCAACACGCATGTTTACAATATCATTAGCTTTTAAATTGACTTCCGCAGGGCTACCGGCACCTTCAATGACAATCATATCAAAATTTTCATCAAGATATTGTAAACTTTGTTTTACTTTATCTAAGGCTGTTAAGGAGTATTTTGTATGGTATTCTCTAGCGCTATACACACCTACCGGTTTGCCCATTAAAACAACTTGAGAGGACTGATTGCCTGTAGGTTTTAATAGGACGGGATTCATTTGTACAATAGGCTCTAAACCTGCTGCTTCCGCTTGTGCTACTTGGGCTCGCCCAATTTCATCCCCTGCTTTGGTAACATAGGAATTTAACGCCATATTTTGTGCTTTAAAAGGTACTGTTTTATATCCCTTATTATGTAAAATGCGACACATTGCTGTAGCTAAAATACTTTTACCTACATTAGAACTGGTACCTTGAAACATAATTTTTTAGCCATGGTTGCTTACCTCCAATGCTTTTATATCTATTGTCATACCACTGATTGTCATATATGATTCATCAGCCTCTGCTGCTACCATTCGATTGACACGTCCCATAATATCTCTAAAAATACGAGCTAATTTATTCTCTGGAACAATACCTAAGCCAATTTCATTGGTCACAAAAATAACCGTCTTTTCATTGTTTCCCTTGTAGGATCGAATCACATCAAGTACAGCTTGTACTTCTGAAAGTATAGCTCTTTCACGGCAATTTATATCTTCCTGAGATGTAAATTCACCATCTTCTAATAATAGATTAGTAGTCCACATCGTTAGGCAATCTACTAATACCACAGAACATTCATCTAATATTTTTTGAATCTCTTTACTAATGGCACAAGGGATTTCATAATTGTTCCAAATCATTTTCCGTCGTTCTTGATGTAAATGAATACGATGCTTCATCTCTTCGTCATAAGCTTGCCCTGTAGCAATATATCCTTTTTGTCCTTCTTTAGATAAAGCTATTGTTTCTGCAAACTCACTTTTGCCACTACGGGCACCACCTGTACAAAATATTATACGATTTTTCATAGTATACCTATACAAAGTTGCCCTTTATCAGTTATCATATGTACTATACGTTCATTATAAAGGAGACAACTATGGAATTATTAAATTTAGACATCCAATTAATGGCCACTCTATGGGAAAATACCTATCGTGCAGCCATTAAAGATCAAAATGGAAATTATGTAGCCTCTGTACGCATTATCGTAAATGTTCCACTTTCACCAGACCGTTTACCACCCAATGCACCAAAAGCAGATCCACAATTATTTGTATTGGTAGAAGACGCTGTGATGGAATCGGAAGATATCATTCAGTTTGAAACTTTATTATCCGTACACATCCGAGAAAAATTTAAAAATGAAATCGATCAGATCTATTTCTTCTATCCAAGCCCTGAAGATGTGCTAAACAAAACTGTAGATGTACAAGAAGTACAACATTAATCACAGTAACTACATACATAGTATTATAGCACATCCAAGAAGATTTGATAGAAATAATCTAAGAGATACTAAAAGGAGGTACCCAACATGGAGTACCTCCTTTTATATCGTATACTATTTCACTTCATCTTCTACGCGCGCTAAGATAAATAGCAAGTCGGATAAACGATTCAAATAGCGAAGATTCGACATATGAATCTCTTCTGTTTCTCCTAACTTCCATAGGTCTCGTTCTGCACGGCGAACGATGGTACGACCTAAGTGCAAGAAACTGGATGTTTTACTATCACCAGGTAAAATAAATTTAGATAATGGCTCTAATTGTTCATCAAATTTGTCGATGATCTGTTCTAAATTAGTCACATGCTCATCTGTAATAGTAGCTTCTTGTCCTAAACTAGAGATATCAGCCATAATCATCCACAGTTCTTTCTCAAGTTGCAATAATGTGTCTTGTACTACCTTTTTGTCAGAGTACGCACGAGCTACTCCAAGAAAGGCTTGTGCCTCGTCAATTGTTCCATACGTACAAACACGTTGAGATGCTTTACTTACACGTTCACCAGTGTATAAACCAGTAGAACCTGCATCGCCTGTTTTCGTGTACACTTTTGCCATAGTATACCTCCTTAACAACTAGAAACCTTACGATCTCTGTAACATAAGATATGCATTGCTCCCTTTATATGCGACTCGCTATGTCACGCAAACGTTGAATACGACTTTCTGTAGATGGATGCGTGCTAAATAATTGAGTCATAGTGGAAGAAATTCCACTCAAAGGATTAATGATAAACATGTGTGCTGTAGATGATACGCGGCTTTCGCTTTGACCAGGAAGCACACCAAATTTAGCATAATGCTCAATTTTGGCTAATGCGGATGCTAAGGATAATGGCTTGCGACTCATCATCGCCCCTTCTTCATCTGCTAAATATTCACGAGAACGTGAAATAGCCATCTGAATTAAGCTAGCTGCCAATGGAGCTAAAATGATAGTGCCAATTAATGCTAAAGGATTAGAATTCTCCTCATCATCACGGCCTCCAAAAATAGCTGCCCATTGTAACATATTCGCCACCATAGCAATAAATCCTGCCATGCTGGCTGCAATAGTACTAATTAATGTATCTCTATGTTTCACATGAGAGAGTTCATGAGCCAGTACACCTTCAATTTCATCGTCTGTTAATAGTTTCATAATACCTGTTGTCACAGCCACTGCTGCATGCTCAGGGTCACGGCCTGTAGCAAATGCATTAGGTACTTCCGATTCAATAATATACACCTTTGGCATCGGTAACCCTGCATTATGAACTAGTTTTTTACAATATGGAAGATATTCGGATTGTTTTGTTCGGTAATTTCTTTTGCATCGTATGCACGTAGTACCATAGATGCACTATTCCAATAAGTATAGAAGTTGATACCTAAAGAAATAATAAACATCAGTATCATTCCTGAGTGACCACCGACCATTTGACCAATCACCATCAATAATCCTGATAATAATGCCAACAAGGCTGCTGTTTTTATGTTGTTCATGTATTCCTCCTACTTAGTTTTTATTAGAATGTGTATACTTAGTATAGCATACAAAATGTAAAAGAATCATGAAGTGTTCTACTCATATTTAATTTTCACAACTTTAGCACCTTCACGGTCTGCATGAAGCACAAAACGACGACAGTCAATATCGTTGTTCATAAAGACCGAACTCATAGCATCTGCCACTGTCACTGCATGTTCCGGAGAACAATAAGCAATTAAAGTTGAGCCTGAACCACTAATAGTAGACCCATAGGCACCATGATTCTTAGCTGCAGTAAATACATCATCACAATAAGGAATCAAAGTTTTACGATACGGTACATGTAGATAATCCTGTAATGCTACAGACAAATTATCCATCCTATTTTGTATCATAGAGCCTACAAATAATGTGGCAAATCCTACATTGGCAACAGCTTCTTTATAGCTTAACTCCGTTGGTAATACGCTTCGCGCATACGATGTTTCTACAATCACTTCTGGTACCACTACAGCAAAGGTTAAGTTACTTGGTACATCGATATGAGAATGGAATACTGTATCATTCCCACCAACAGCACAGACTAAATTCCCCATAATAGCTGGTGCTACATTATCAGGATGTCCTTCCATATCATTGGCAATGAGCAATAATTGATCTTTATTTAAAGGTTCTTGTAAGTAGGCATTGGCTAATAGCAACCCACCCACAATGGCAGTAGAACTACTGCCAAGACCTCTTGATGGTGGAATTTGTGTATTAGAATGAATGCGACCATAAACAGGTGCAGCATTTACTTCTTTAAATACACGCTCCATGGCAATACCCACTAGATTTTGGCTATGGTCCTCTTGTTCCAACAAGTCCGCCCCAAAACCTTCAAAGGTATATGTATTAGATGTTGCCTCTTTATCCGGTTCAAAAGTAAATACATTGTATAAATTTAATGCTACTCCAAGACAATCAAACCCTGGACCGCAATTGGCACTCGTAGCCGGTACTTGTACCGTAATAGATTTCATGAAAACTCCTTTATTCAACCATGATGCGGATCACACTACCCACTTCTCTAACGACTCGTAAATGGTTGAAAGAATCGATTAAATTTTGAATGTATGCATGTGGGCATTTAGATGTAATAATGGCTAATGTGGCAGTATCGTTATCTGCTTTGCGCTGGATCACAGAATGAGCCGAAATGCGTTGTTCCGCTAGCTTCGTGGCTACTTTCGCCAATACGCCTGTAGAGTTATCCACTGTCATACGAATGTAGTAAGCAGATTCGATTTTGCTAGAACTATACATTGTTTTTTGCGGATAATAGAACTGCTTCATTTCCCCTGTTTTGCCTTGCACAACATTACGAGCTACTTCCATCACGTCACTCACGATAGAACTACCTGTTGGTAAGCTACCAGCTCCACGACCGTAGAACATAGCCTCATCAAAACCATTACCACGTAAAAATACAGCATTAAAAGAACCCCGTACAGAGGCTAATGGATGAGTGTTTGCAATGAAGGCAGGATGTACATTTAAGGACAGACCTTTTTTCGTTTCTCTTGCAATGCCTAACAACTTAATAGTATAGCCAAACTCTTTGCCAAATTGGATATCACTAGCATCAATTTGCGTAATCCCTTCACAACTTACATCTTCAAAGAAGATACGTTTATTAAAGGCAATAGAACCTAAGATGGCTAATTTACGTGCTGCATCATAGCCTTCCACATCAGATGTAGGATCTGCTTCTGCATAGCCAAGGTCTTGTGCTTCTTTTAGGACTTCTTCATAGCCTAATCCATCTTCACTCATCTTAGACAAAATAAAGTTAGTGGTTCCATTTAAAATACCCATAATTTCTGTAATTTGATTACCGCCGAAGGAATCATATAAGGCGCGGATAATTGGAATCGCCCCTGCCACACTCGCTTCAAAGCGTAAGTCCACATGATGCTTCGTAGCTAGCTCCATTAAATAGGGACCAGCTTCCGCTAATAAATCTTTATTGGCAGTCACCACATGTTTTCCAGCAATAATAGCTTCTTCAATGCAAGTACGGGCAAAGGTAGTCCCTCCCATCACTTCCACTACAATATCTACAGATGAATCCTGTAAAATTTCTTTATAATCTGTTACAAATGTAGCGGTTGCAGGTAGTGCAACATGACTATATTTATCTGGATTTCTCACATAAATTTTATCTATAGTCACAGGTACACTAATACGATTTTGTATGACATCTAAATTTTTAGTCAATAATTCTACTGTACCTTGTCCAACTGTACCAAAACCCAAGAGGGCAATCTTAACGCCTTGCTTCATTCTTTATCTCCTTAAGCACTAGGCTTGACCAATTAGTTCCACCTTAATAACTCCCTCTAATTGTCGTACTTCGTGCAATACATCTTCTACTGGTAATGTTAATTCTTTTGTTTCAAAAGAAATATTTACATGTGCTACACCTTGTAGCGGCAAATTCTGATTAATCGTTAATACACTGCCATTATAATCTGCAATAATCCGTAAAATATTAGATAGCATACCAGACTCGTTAGAAATCAGTGCATTAATTGACACAATTTTACCTTGTGAAAGTTCATAAAATGGAAATACATAATCTTTGTATTTATAATAAGCAGAACGACTTAAGTCCATTTTTCAACAGCTTCATTAATCGTTTTAGCCTCTCCTAGTTGTAAAATAGATTTTACTTTGATCGTTTTTTAATCGCTTCTGGTAAGATTACTTCATTCACTAAATAAAATTTGTCTTTTTTGCCTTTCACAGCCATAACTACACCTCTTCACTACTAGTGGAAACGGAACTTGCGATATGTTGTCCATATAGAGTAAATACGGAATACATACCGATAAAAAATGGAACATATTCTGCTACAATCCGCCACGCCACTGCAACTAGCCCCACCGTTCCAATTGGCACAAAAGAAGCAAATAAATACACAAATAATCCTTCTGCAACGCCTGTTCCACCTGGTGTAGGAGCAAAATATAATATTAAATTTAATAAAATCATACGATTTAAGATTTCAACAATACTAATATCTGAAGTAAACGCATACATCAATGCTGGCGCAATAGCATATAAAAATAATAAGCTCAATGCAGACTCAATAAATACGATGAAGGATTGCATAGGGTTTGCATATAATAAACTAAGCCCCCCATTAAATTCATCCAACTTAATGAGCCAACCTTTTGGGTTTCCTTTTTTTGTTATCTTACATATCCAAGTTACTAAGCATTTCATAAGTCGTGTTTGTAATAGATACATTCCCATAAATGTTGAAATCACAACAAAGATTGATATACCTATCAATTGAGAATTAGTAATATATGGTACATCGATAGGCTCTGTTACCAGAATAAAGGGTAACATGATGATTAAAAATAAAATAGAAAATACAGTTCGCACTAACACAATAGGTGCTGCTTTACCGATAGGTACATGATAAGACCGTAAAATCAAAGCCTGTGCTACCGCACCACCACTAGCACCAGGTGTTAGCATAGCCATAAAATAATTACCAAATATAACTCGTAGAATAGCAATTAGGGATAAACTATATCCACCCATACGTACCAACCGTTGTAGCCGCAAACCATCAAAGTACATACCTAAAGCAAGTGCTACCATTGCCAACAATAAAGATGTAAAGTTAAATGTACCTAATGTAGCTAATGAATCTAAATCAATTGTAAAATAAATTGTTATACCTGACACAATAAGGAGTAAAAATCCAATGAAGATTCCTCGCTTTGCCATGGTACTCATGAACGTTCTCCTTCAGTCCATTGTCCATAATGGATGAGACTAATATCATGAGTACCAATATATTCTTTTACTCTAGCAGATGTCATAGCCGCTCGTTCCTCATCCCAATGATAGCCCCAATCATACAAAGATCGGAGTGTATGATTATCTTTACCAGGATGTGTCATAATTTCATGGACCCCTTGTTTCTTAGCAACCTTTTTTAAAATTGCTAACAAAGATTCTTCCCTCAATTGACCACCATTCATCATACCCCAAAAATATAGGGGCGATGAAAATCCAAAATCACGAGATGTAGTGTAGGCTTGTTGTGTGATAACCGTTAGCCCTACTTTACCAATCCAACGACCTAGTGAAGACACACCATTCATTAAAAATGGAGTTTCATCGGGCATACGAATCTTAGTTAAACCATAGCGCTTCATTTGTTCTGCCACTATAGGCAACACTTGTGGTAGTACATGCATATGTTGATGTCCATCTACATGTGTTATAGGTAATCCTGTAGACATTACTTTTTGAAATTGTGCTTCAATTTCTTTTCGCAATTCAGAACCTTTTATACGTCCGGTATACAGCCGTTTTATAAATTCTGTGTGTGTCATAGGAAATTTACCATCTATCAGTAGACTTGGAACTTCTTTAGGATCACAGACTGGTGAAAGCCCTCCGACCAAGCAAACATGTAATCCCACACCTAGTGTGGGCATTGTCTTAGCTAATGATAAGGCATCCTCAAAATAGTTTCCAGATGCCAATAAAGACGTACTTGTTACTATTCCTTGTTGATGACTTTCTAGGATTCCTTCATTAATAAGAGGATGTAAACCAAAGTCATCTGCATTCACAATTAGACGTTTCATAGTTACCTTCCTGTACGCACTAAATGGATAATTGTATTCTTATTCTACCAAAATTATTGCTATTTGGATAGACAAAGTTTTCTTTCTTGTACTTTATACATGCACAAAGCTCCAGCTATGGCAACATTCAGAGATTCCATAGGACCATACATGGGGATAGAAATTCGCTGTGTAACCAACTGTAATATATCCTCTGAAATACCATTTGCTTCATTTCCTAGAGCAATCATAGTGGCCCCTTCATAGCTTAGTTCTCCATAGTTAACACTATCTTCTAAAACAGTTCCATACAATTTGATTCCTTGCTCTTCTATAAGCTTTACTACACTATCTTGTGTGACATTTGTATAAATCGGTAATTTACACAATCCGCTCATAGTACTACGCACTGTTTTTTCATTGTATATATCTACCGTATTAGATGTTAAAAAACATAGCTCTTACACCAGCACCAACAGCAGTTCGTATTAAAGTTCCTAAATTGCCTGGATCTTGTACTCCATCAATGAGTACATATAGACCATTCTCTTTTACACGAAAATCTTCTAGTCGATGTACTTTTTGACATACTACAGCAATTATCCCTTGTCCATGAACTGTTGTTTCAATCCCTTTCCATAGGTTATCTGAAATGGAAAATACCTGGACGTCATAGATGTCACATAAGGATAGCAATGGCTCTAACTGTTCCTGTTTTATGGATTCTATGTTGACAATGACATACCGTACTGTACCAGTAGGCAGCATATCCATTACAG
>NZ_AFUJ01000046.1:0-339 GCF_000221605.1 Veillonella sp. oral taxon 780 str. F0422
AAGAAAACTAACTTTAGTTTTCTTTTCTTTTTATCCTCTATCTATGGTATGTTTTGTTTTATACTATAGTAAAGGGCTACTTATAAAAGGAAGCTATCAGCAGGCGTAAACCAGTTTAAGGAGATAAAAGTCTATACTATATGTTGGGGCTTGGGCCTATTAGAGTAAGGAAACACCATTTTGGTGGTATTCTATATATAATCGATGGACGAAAGGAGATATTTTATGTGGAAAATAAAAATTATGGATTGCCATTGTGGCTATCTTAGTGGTAGCTATTGGTGGATGGCAATGGTATAGCAGTAGCCAAACAAAAGAGGCACCTACCTATACGACGGG
>NZ_AFUJ01000045.1:0-788 GCF_000221605.1 Veillonella sp. oral taxon 780 str. F0422
GTATCTACAATAATTTTACGACCTGTCAAACCAGCATCGCCTTGTGGACCACCGATTACGAAACGACCAGTTGGATTGATAAAATATTTAGTATTTTCATCGATGAATCCTTCTGGAAGTACTGGATCGATAACATATTTTTTAATATCTGCTTGGATTTGTTCCAATGTTACTTCTGGACCATGTTGTGTAGAAATAACGATAGTTTCAATACGTTTTGGTTTACCATCAACATATTCTACAGTTACTTGTGTTTTACCATCTGGACGAAGGTAATCCAAAGTATTATCTTTACGAACTTTTGTTAATTGACGAGATAAACGGTGTGCCAAGCTAATAGGCATAGGCATTAATTCTTCTGTTTCATTAGATGCGAAACCAAACATCATACCTTGGTCACCAGCACCGATTTTATCAAAGGCATCACTACCACCTTCACGAGATTCTAATGCTTCATCAACACCCATCGCAATGTCTGCAGATTGTTCGTCAATCGCTACGTTAACGCCACAAGTATCAGCATCAAAACCGAATTTTGCACGAGTATAGCCGATTTCACGAATTGTATCGCGAACAATGTGAGGAATATCTACATATGTATTGGTAGTAATTTCGCCTACTACATGAACTTGGCCTGTTGTTACTAATGTTTCACAGGCAACGTGCGCTGTTGGATCTTTTTCTAAAATAGCATCCAATACAGCATCTGAAATTTGGTCAGCAATTTTGTCTGGATGACCTTCTGTTACAGATTCAGAAGTGAAAAATACATGTTTTTCTGCCATGAA
>NZ_AFUJ01000044.1:0-416 GCF_000221605.1 Veillonella sp. oral taxon 780 str. F0422
CCCCTAGGGATGCATAGTCATCTCTGGGGGTGTTTTTTATTTTTAGAAAGAGGAACAATCATGGATAACAGAATTTATTTTTTTGATACTACACTACGCGATGGGGAACAAACACCAGGTGTGTCCCTTCAAACACCAGAAAAAGTAGAAATTGCACAAGCTCTTGTACGCCTTGGATTAGATGTCATCGAAGCGGGGTTCCCAGCAGCATCGGAAGGTGACTTTGAAGCAGTATCTACGATTGCGAGAGAGGTACGTGGATGTACGATCGCAGCCCTTGCTCGATCCAACGAAAATGACGTGACAAGAGCAGCAGAGGCGCTAGCTAGTGCAGAGCGCAGTCGTCTTCATGTGTTTATTGCTACAAGCGATATTCACCTAGAATACAAATTANAGAAAACTCGTAGAAGAAGTAC
>NZ_AFUJ01000043.1:0-21963 GCF_000221605.1 Veillonella sp. oral taxon 780 str. F0422
TCGTTCTATCCAACGATCGTGATATTTTATTGCTTGCGGTAAATCTACACGATAAAAATCTTTTTATTTTGACAGGTTTATTAATAGATTCCTCATAAAAAGCTTGAGCAGTTTGTTCTATTTTATCTTCAATTTTATTAATGGCTAAGTATTCTTTATATAAAAGTCTGCCATATTTAGATTCAGTAGGATTTGATGAATCCATAAGCTCTTCAATAGATATTTTTTTAATTTGAGACTCAGGGACAGGTATCATTTTACCGACTATGACATTACATAAATGACGATTATTTTCAGCTTCAGATAAAACTCTCACAGTTAAGCGATTCTTTTCAATCCTTTTGACTTCTTTTATTTTTTCTTTAAGAGTTCAGGCGGTAAATCAGTAGGTATTTTTGGGGGAGAAGATAATGGTACAAAAAACAATCTATTTTCTACATTTAATACAACTCCGAGAAATGGGCGATTATTTTTATCGTCAGTTGATGTACGAACTTCGGAATCTATTTTTTGAAGAGGTCTCATGTAGTCTTCATTTACTGTAAAGAAGTTAAATTTGGGCTTTTTATCCATATAGTATTCCTCGTGATAAAAAGAAAAGCCGAGATAATTCTCGGCTAGAATAGTAAAAAGTAAGTATATTCATGGTGGGGCGCACCATCCTTATAGGGCCTCTCTTTTAGATTGCAAAATCAATCCATGGTGGGGCGCACCATCCTTATGGGGCCTCTCTTTTAGACTGAAAAATTAGTCCATGGTGGGGCGCACCATCCTTATGGGGCCTCTCTTTTAAATATACTTCTATACAAGCATACTACCATATTAAAAATAACATGTCAAACATAATTTGCAATGATTTTTTGTTTTTTAGATATTAGGTAATTTTTAATACTGTATCACTTAGATTAAAAAATAAATGCCCTGGTAAGAGCAATCTATTGGGAGTTACTTAACTTCTTGTTTTTTCGGATTAATACTCTCATTTCAGCAAGTACAATTGCTTGGGCTTCTGGATCTAATCGTTCAAATAATTGTGTAGCATATGTTTCATCTATTCGTCCTGCTTTTAATATTGCAGTTTGTAATATGGAATTAGAACCATTTATGAGTGATATAGGTGTTGTATTTAGTATAGCAGCTATTTTATGTAATAACTCAGATGTATCTTGATGATGCAAATAACTTTGTAGAGGTATATTCTTTCGGATAGATAACTGAGTTAGCTCTATACATAGGTTAGCGACTATATTTTGTTGCTTTGCCAGGGTAGATAGAATATGAGTTGTTAAGAGGTCAGGGCTAATTTCTGAAGGAGCTCTCTTTACATCTGGTTCCTCTCCAGTAATTAGGTACTGTACAGATACGTTTAAAAAATTAGCGATATCTGATAAGTATTTGGTAGGCGGATCCGTTTGGCGGGATTTCCATGAAGATACCGTTCCTTGAGTGACATTCAGATGCGCTGCTAAATCAATGATTTTTAAACCTCGTTGATCTAGTAAATACTGAATGCGGTCAATGATAGTCATATATTTATCCTTGTTCAAAATTCAAAATAATAAAAATTGCAAATAGATAATGTTTAAATATTAAAAAATGTTATATGTTTGTTAAATCCTCCATTAATGAAACTACATGATGCGTTTGTTCTGCATCCAATTTCTGATAGTATTCGTTAAATATAGCGTCATTAGGCTGATCACTTGAAGTATGTGCTAATAATTCTTCTACAGATATGTCTAAAAATAAAGCGATTTGAGATATATATTTTACTGGGGGATCAGTATTCCGTTTTTTCCAGGTTGAAACAGATCCTTGAGGGAGGTTAAGGAAAATTGCTAAATCCACGATTTTTAAGCCTTTATCCTTTAGCTTTTTAAAAATATAAGATGATAAATTCATTTTTTCTCCATAGCAAAAGTTATAATATATTGACAAAATATAACAAATGAATTATATTTTAAGTAAGGAATATAACAGTATTTAATTTTATGAGGGAGATTATATATGCAAACTACGCAAAATACAATTCCTACAGCATTAACCATTAGAAGGTTACTAAGGTTAAAAGGGTATACGATTCGTAAACTGGCCATGGAATTAGAACGAAGTACAACAAGTGTTCATCGAGTTATTTATGGTGTTTCCCGATCTCGCTATATTGAAGGTAGAATTTCTGAGATTCTTGAAACAACACCTAATTTATTATGGGGTTACAAATAGCTGTATAGCATGATTATAGCACAAAAAAGATAGTCAGAATAAACTTTAAAATGTGGAGAATATTGTGTATGGATTCAATTAAAATAGATAATTCAAGTTGTATATTTGTAAAAATCAGTATAACGGGACTTACTAAAACAGAAGAAATCTGGGATGGTATAGGTCTTGTCATTGATGGGCGGCTAATTTGTGTTGCTGAAAGTCCAGATAAACAAATTACAATTCGTGTGGAATTATAGGTGAAATATGGCTAGATACTATTGGATTAAACTGAAAGATACATTCTTTCAAGATAAGCATATAAAAAAATTACGCAAACTACCTGGAGGCTCGGATTGCGTAATTGCTTATATGAAAATGATGCTTACAAGTACGAAAACAAACGGAATCATAACACTTGATGGTATCGAGGAAACACCAGCTGAAGAAATCGCTCTAATGATTGATGAATCCAAAGAAGTGTGTCAAATGACCATGGCATATGGGTTAAAGGTTGGATTTATCCAGCAAATGGATGATCTGAGTGCGTGTAAACTTTTGCAAGTTGAGCAATTACTTGATTCTGAAACGGATGATGCAAGTAGGAAAAGACTACAACGGAATGGAGAAAATATTTTGTTGTTAGGTGCGGGACAGGTACAAGATAATTCGTTTAGACAAAAAAAGTTGAGAGCTAAGAGGTGGTGTTTAAATCACTTGGCAAAACATATGGTGATTACAGATTTAGAAAATAATAAGCAATATGACGGGTGGTATTATATCGCTTTACGAGATTCAAGGGGGGTATGTTGTTGCGGACTTCCAGTAGAACGAGTGCTATTAGTTAATGGACAATATGTAGCCTGTTGTAATAATTGTGATGTGAATAAATTGTCAGAATATTATAACATGCAAAATGAATTTACGAGTGACGTAACTAGTAACGAATTTAGTGTTACTAGTAACGAAAGTAACGTTACTAGTAACAAAAGTAACGTTACTAGTAACAGAAAAAGTGTTACTAGTAACGAAAAAATAACGGAAATCGTTGAAGGTAAAAATCAATTAATCCAATCAAATCAATGCTTTGTCGAACCCGTAACGAAATGGGACAATGTCCGGACAAATTCCCTAGATATAGATATAGAAATAGATACTTATAATTCTAATTATAATTCTATTTCTACAGCACTTGAATATTACTCTTCTAAAATTGGAGTTCCTTCTTCTGAAACACGTAGTAAATTATATAACCTGGAACAACAATATTCTTTTGATGAAATAAAAGTAGCGATTGATATTGCTTGGAAACAAAAAAGGGGTCTATTGGATATATCACAAAAGTATTGGAAAATGAGCGAGCACGGCAGGAGGTAAAAGAACCTGATGGATATAGAAAAGCAAAAGCAGCAAGAAAACAATTGATGGGCCAGATTGGGAAAATATCAAGCCAGGAGAGCTGTAATAACTTTACCGTTCCAATATATGAAGAACCGTATGTTGTTAGCAACGATGTAAATGGAATTAATCTAAATCGGTCTAGTGAAAAAAGAAGATTAAAACAGGTATTCCTAAACGATACCAGGATATGACGTTACAAAATGTTGTAAAAAGAGGAATACCTGACCAGACTAAAAGTCCATTTTATGTTATATCGCAATACATAGACAATTTACCTAGAATGTTAAATTGTGGACAAGGCTTGCTGCTACGAGGAGATGTTGGCACCATGAAAACAACATTGGCTGTAGCAATTATGTATGAGGTTCTTGAATTAGGGGGAACAGCATACTTTATATCTATGGCCAACTTGATGGATTCATTATATTCGGTTAGCCAGGAAGATCGTCAAAATTTGGAAAACAAACTCAAGAATGTTGATTTGTTAGTCCTCGATGATTTAGGGCTCGAATATGATAAAGGCTGGGTTTCAGTTAAAATACGAGCTTTAATTAATTATAGGTTTGATAATCAAAAGTCTGTGATTATTACAACTAACTTAGGGTCAGACATTAAAAATTTATATCTGAAGGGAATGTTGGATCGCATCGAAGCAAGTTCTATGATTGTAGATTTTAGGGGTGATTCGTTGCGTGAACGGTTCCGATCGTTTGATTCTGTGTGAGAGGGGGATACGAATGAATAAAAACTTGATACCATCATATTTGGCAGCAGAAGATGTTATGGAACTTTTAGATATTAGAAGGTCTAAAGCCTATTCAATCATAAGAAAATTAAATGTTGAATTAGAAACAAAAGGGTTTATGACAATCCCAGGAAGAGTACCAAAGAAATACTTGTTAGAAAGATTTAAGTTGTTGGAATTATAATTCAATTAAAAGCCCTATAAGGCAGGTCTAATAATAATTTAATATAAATACTCATAAGAACCCTCTAAGGGCCCTTATAGCGAGAATAAATAAGGTTAATTTAGATGTTATAGGAGTACAATATATGAAAAATGAAAAAATTAAAAATGAAAAAAGAGAAATGCAGATGAGCATTAGAAATAATTTAGGGTATATTCGATCGTCATTAGGGTTTACGAAAACTCAATTTCGTGATGAGATGGTAGAAAATTATTTTAATGTAGAATATTCAGGAGCATTTCCATCTATTCGCAGTCTTTGGAAGTTAGCGGATTTACTAAATGTTAGTATTGATGAAATTATTGGCAGGGAAAAATTTAAGGAGACTTCTTTAAAGAAAATTAAGAAATTAGGCTTAAAACGCTGCTATGAGTATGAAAAGGAAGTAAGATGATGGATAAGAGAGCAATAGAATTGATTCAAGAAAGTAATGATCGTAAATTAAGATTTGCAGAAACGCTATATATAGTCAAACAACCAAGGGTAATAGGTGTTGTAGTTGGGTTTATGATTACTCTTATGGTATCATGGATGTATCTTGGATGGTTAAATATCGTCACAGCATGTATGATACTTGCAATGCCATTTTTATTAATTAGTATGCTTATGTATCGTGGAGTAATTAGTAAATCTGACGGATTTAAAAAGTTAGGCACTATTGCACAAGATATGGAGAAATATGGTCTTTTAAAATTCCAGTGGATTATGCTAAAAAGACTTGGTCAAAAAATAAAAGAAGCAACTGTTAAATGGATTATGAAGTATTGGAGGAAATAGTAATGGCGGTATCCAAAGATAGTAAAACAGGTGTGTGGAGAGCCACTTTTTATTACACGGATTGGAAGGGGGAAAGGGTCCGCAAACGTAAAAGTGGTTTTAAAACACAAAAAGAAGCAAAAGTATGGGAGCATCAACAAATTACAATAATGGAGCATTCTTGTGAAGGTTTCATTAAAGATTTAGCTCCAGTATATTTAGAAGCAAAGCAAAAATCATTGAAACCATCTACATGTATGGCTTATGCGTATACATTTAATCGTTATATTATCCCTTATTTTGGCAATAAAAAAGCAAATGAGATTAAGCCTGTAGATATTCATGAATGGCATCTCTATGAAACTAATAGAGGGGTGACCGCTAATAATTTAAGAGAGAGGCACGTAGTTTTGTCTAGTTTTCTGAATTACTTGGTTCGTTTCTATGGATTAAAATCAAATCCGTGTAACTTATGTGGGCCACCGCCAGCGGGTACAAAACGAAAAAATAATTTTTGGACCTATGATCAATATACTAAAGCAATGGAATGGGCAATACCATATGTAAGTGAGGTGAAAAACAATAGGCTTACTAGGTCTTGCTTATTGATTGTTAATATATTGTATTGGACAGGCATGAGGGTTGGCGAGGTAATTGCATTACGATCTAAAGATATAGATGGTAGCATAATTCATGTAACTAGAAATATGATGATGTTTAATAAGAAAATAACTACGCCTAAAACTAAAAGTAGTATACGTGATGTTTTTATATCGCCAATTTTAGAAAGCGAGATTAAAGAATTTATAGAACAAATTCCTTATCATGATGAAAATGAATTGTTATTTGGTGTAAGTTGGAAAAGCGTATCTAATTTCCTATCAAAAATTTGTAAGAATGCAGATGTACCCAAAATTCGTGTTCATGATCTGAGACATTCACATGCATCATTTTTGATTGAAAAGAATTATCCAATCATAGCAATTAAGGAACGATTAGGACATAAAAATATACAAACAACACTAAATATATACGGGCATTTATATCCTAATAAAGACAAAGAAATTGCTGATGCACTAAATCAATACATAATAAAAAAATGACCATTTTTTGACCTAAATTTTTGGGTTAAAATTTTTTTTAGCAAATAACGTGGATTATATGGACGAAATAAGCTAATTTTAAATAATATAAACTTATAAAAACTAGCTGATAGATAAATAATAGTATGTTATAATTTAAGTATTAACATCGTATAACATACTGAAAGGTAGGTGGTATCGTGTCACTATGGATGATTCTATTGCTATTGGTAATAGCTGTCATCATAGCCATTCTATGTATTCCTATCACATATAGTCTGAAAGTAAGTTCACGCAAGCCCTATGAATTTGACTTCCGATTAGAATGGATGTACCGAGTGTTAAAGGTGCATCTCGCCTATAAGCAAGGCCATTCCTTGTTTAAGGAAGTTTATGTATTAGGGTCTATGAAAGTCGGCTCTGCCCGTGATTACGAGGATTGGTTAAATCGTAGGGTAAAAGAAGAGCTAGATCCCTTAGCGACGGACGACGAGCAAGATGATGTAGACACAAAACACGTGGAAGAAGAAAGAGATCCGTATCCATTATCTGGATATACGGGCCCAGAGCCAGTAACATCTGTACGATTTGATGCGAATGGACATGTCTTGGATTCAGTAGATTCTACATCACCACAAGAAGAAACGACGGAAGAGAAAGAAGGTACAAAAGATTTACCAACATTTTGGTGGTGGAAACATGTATCAAATCCTAAACTCTATGAAGCACTGTTTATAGTTAGTAAGCAATGTGCTAGTCATGCTAGTCCTAGAGTATTCCGATTAGAAGGGGATTTTGGAATTCCTAAACCCTATGAAATGGGTCTCATTACTGCAACAGCCTATACAGTGTGTCCCAAACAAGTGGAACAAGTTAATTTCACTTATACGGAATTTGCTTATACAGGCAGTTTAGAAGTAAAAGGACATATGCAGCTAGGTGTATTTGCTTTCTATGGAACTCTATTTATAGTAAAAAAAGCAGTTAGAGAGTGTCTACTGGACAGCGTAAAAGCATTTGTACAGTATCGACGTCGTAAGCAAAGTGCAAAATAAAAACTTTCAGAAGTTGAAGAATAGTAGGAGGTCATGATGGATACTAAACTTACAAACTTAAAAGACAATTTAGAGCCTTTATTTGAGCAATTTAAAGAAATGATTCGTGTGGAAACTGTAGTGGGTGAACCTGTGCAGTTAGGGGATACTACGATTGTACCATTTGTGGATGTATCCCTTGGTTTGGGGGGATGCCAAAAAGCTGGCGGTGGCGGAGCGAAAGTAGAGCCAACAGCTGTGCTTGTAATCAAAGGGGAACGCATTGAATTATTCAATATCAAAGGATCTGCTAAATATACTGGCTTTGATCGTTTAATCGGTATGGTTCCAGAAATTATCAGTAAATTGAAAAAAGAAGAATATGTCTATGTAAGTGAGGATAAATAATAATTAACTTATCATATGGATGTGTAGAATATATTTCATTTAGATTTCATATATATAAAGTATAGTAAGGGGACAAGGTGATTTGCTAATTGGAAATAACTTTGCTATACTAGATAAATAGATGAAAATATTTCTCACAGGGAGGCTTATACATGAACTTAACTAAAAAGATTGCAACTTTAGGTGCACTAGCTGTAGTTGGTGCTTTCACAGTATCTAACGCTGCTAATGTAGGCGTAATTAACGAAGAAGCTATCTACACGGGCTATAATGGCTTTGGTGCTATCCAAATGCAAATTGATAAATTACGTGCTGAATACGGTCCTAAATTAGAAGGTGAATTCAAGAAACTAAATAACTTTAAAACAGATGCAGAAAAACAAGCATATTTTGATAAAAGTGTTCGTGGCATCCAAGAAAAATATAATCAAGAAGAAGCAAGTGTATTAGCTCCATTGGATAAAAAAGTAGCAGAAGCAATTCAAGCTATTGCAAAAGAAAAAAATATCGATGTATTAGTGGCTAATCCAACATCTGCTGGCGCTGTTAAAGAAGGTAATCAAGTTATCGACTTAACGCCAGATGTAGTAGCACGTATCAATAAATAAGATATAAAGAAAACCCTCAGATCGCAAGGTCTGAGGGTTATTTTTATATTGGCTTATTTATGAATTAAGTTTACAATGAACTCGCTATCTTCCACCAATGTAGCTTGGATGTAGTTGTTGCCATCGAAGTGCAATACTTCCCCTGGTGTTAAGATATGGGATTCTGTTTCGTTAAGGAATACGTTCACTTTACCTTTTACCACAGTGAAGATAACGTTAGCCTCTGGGTGATTGTGTTTTTCCACTTGATCACCAGCGACGCCGCCTTTTTTCACGATTTTGTAGTTTGGGCCATCAAAAATTAAACCTAGTTCTTGTTTTACAGTTCCTGCCATAGTAGAACCTCCTATTCTGGGGACTTTCACAGTGGTGAAAGTCAATCACTGCAGCGAATGTGCTGCCATATATAATATAAAAAGGATAAGCTACTTAGCTTTTAGCAATTGTATATACAGGAATATCACCATCAAGGTTCACGCTGAACGCAAAGTCCGGTGCTACGTGACTGACGAAGGCACTGAACCATGCTTGGAAGGCAGCAGCCATAATAATTGGATTCACGCCCGCTGTTTTCCAATAAGAAATTTGATTTTGGTGATTTCCGTACCAACTAAAGGTAGTATCGGTTTGCTCGATCACAGTATCACTTGGGTCACAAGGCATACCATTTACATAGTAGTCTTGCATCACAGTGTAGATCGCTGGTGCTGTTTGAGCTGTCAGTTTTTCTTTCGCTTCTGTACCGCACATTGCACCTTGTTTGATAAAAGCTTCTAATACAGCGTCAATGCCATCATCGCCACCACAATCAGTTAAATCTTTGATAAAAGTAGCTTCACGAACAGAAGATGTTTGTAATTGGTTGTGTAACCAACCATGAATATTATTATGGTCGATGATACGATCCAACTGGCGATCTGGAGGAATTGGTTTTCCATACAAATCGATAGCGGTTGCATATAACTCATCTGCTAAATCGTCGAGGCGAGTGTGTGCCTCTTTTTTAATCAATTGTTCGCGTTCAGCGATAAGCTGAATTTTTTTGTATAACCAGAAATGAATGTGTCCCAGTACTGCTGACATGTTAAGCTCCTTTTCGTGCGACTTCTAATTTGGAAACAAGTTCATCCACATCCATGCCGTGAATGCTAGCGGCTTGCCATAATGGTTCTCCTGTCGAGGAAGGACAGCCTAGACAACCCATACCGATGGATTGCAACACAGGCACCGTTTGTGGATACATATCTATAATATCACGAATGATGGAATCTTTTGTAATAGCAATTTCAGATACATTACGACCTGCATTGAGTTTTGCTACTAATTCATCGATATCCATGCCGTGGATATTTGCCGCTTGCCATAGAGGTTCCCCTGTGGAAGAAGGACAGCCTAGGCAACCCATTCCCATGGATTGTAAAATAGGAATCAATTCTGGATATACGTCGACGATATGACGAACGATAGTATCTTTTGTAATGAGTTGTCCCAGTGAAAGTGGAGTAGCTCCTTTGTCGTTAGCAGGTGCAGCAGCTTCTGCAAGTCCTGCATTACCTTGACCTGGTAATTTGACCACTGGTTCAGCCGATGCTTTAGCAGCAGATGTTGGGGAATCCACTGTATCTAACACAGCAGCTCGGAATGCGTCGAGACCGATGCGGTCAATGAATTGGCCGATACGCTCGATTTGGGCATTTTCTTTGTAGTAGGCAATCATGCGATCGATGATAGTGAGTACTTCTTCTTCAGTAGTTACTTCTGTGATTAAGTCGCCTAAGCGTGGATGAGCGCCAGCACTACCACCTGCATAGATTTGCCAACCCTGATCATTGCCGATAACGCCGATATCTTTGGTAATCGCTTCGGAGCAAGAGTTAGGGCAGCCAGATACGCCAATTTTCATTTTGGACGGCATTTCTTTAGAAATGTATTTTCGTTCTAATTGCATGCCCAAGTGAACACTGTCTTGTTTTGCCCGTTTACAGAATGTTGTACCAGGGCAAATTTTTACAGAACGCACACGATTGGATACAGTGTGTGCTGGTTCCATACCTAGCATTGCCCATGCTTTGTCCACATCTTCTGCATTTAGGTTGGTAATCATGATGCGTTGTGCACCTGTAATCTTTAAAGTTGCGTGGAATGTGTTTGCCACATCGATAAATTTTTGTAACATTTGTGGTTGTACGAAACCACCAGGTATGCGAGGGGTAATCGCATAGGTGCGTCTTCCATTACGGATACGCTGTAAATTGCCTGCCACTTGTGCCATGTGTATCTCCTTAGTATCGAGTAAATGTTGATAATTTTTATGTATGTCAAAGTTATGAAATATTATATATGACTAGGCGAAAGCCTATGCTCTTAGTATACTATAAGAAGTGAATCTTGTATGTAGCCGAGGCAACTGTTTTTATTCACAAATAATACACGGCTTATACACTGAAAATTTAAAGTTACACACAGAATTATCCACAAAAAGTGATTAAGTTAAGAGAAAAATAAATGTAAAATATAGTTAGTTACGTATTACACACAGAATATACACAAGATAATCACATAGTTATCCACAGCTCGGTATAATAGTTGCAATACTTAGAAGTTGCACACAGAGTATACACAAGATACCCACAGAATTATCCACAAATAGTGTATATATGGTTGGTAAAAAATATTTATAGAGTATTTTATTCAAGTTAGTTATAGCATCTTAGTATGTGGTTTAATTTATATATAACTAGTTGAAAATACATTAGCTAAATACCTTATGAAGCCCATAAGTGTTATAAGGAATTCACTATTGTATATGAAGTGATAGAAAAGAAAGATAAGGATATATATGAAAGTATTATATGAAAATGTACAGACTGCTACCTTTGTAGAGAGACCTAATCGATTTGTGGTCCATTTAGAATTACAGGGACAAATCATAGCTGCTCACTTACCGAATCCAGGTCGTATGTGGGAACTTCTTTTTGTAGGGGTGAAGATGTATGTGGTGCATCATCCAAAAGAAGGTGCGAAAACACAATATCGTGTCATCGGTATTGAACGAGAGGGTGTTCCCATTATGTTGGACACTAATTATTGTAATGACATGGCAGAGTACATGATCGAGGAACAACTGATTCCTGGATGGGAAGAATGGCGAGTGGTACGACGAGAATACACAGTCGGTCATAGCCGCTTTGATTTATTACTCACTAATGATAAGGGCGAACATTTTTTACTGGAAGTAAAATCTTGTACACTATTTGGCGATCAAGGGGCGATGTTTCCTGATGCGGTGACAGAACGAGGTCGAAAGCACTTACTACATTTGCAAGAATTACAGCAAGAGGGATATCGTACAGGTATTTTATTCTTAGTGCAATGGGGACGAGCTCTGTGGTTTTCCCCAGACTTTCACACGGATTTGGAATTTACTAAGACATTTATTGAGGTGGCACCACAATTAGATTGGAAGGCCATGGCATTACAGTGGACTTCAGAGTTTCACAGACCTACGGTGGTACGAGAGTGCCTGTACAATGATGTGGTTGTGCACATAGAAGCAGAGGACCGAGGCGATTATCTCATGGTGTTGCAGGTGGAAGAGCCAGTGACCTTAACTATCGGAAGTAAAGGAGATATGTACTTTGAACCCGGTTATTATGTGTATGTAGGGTCAGCGAAAGCCAATTTAGAAAAACGCATTGAACGTCACAAACGGAAGCGAAAAAAGAAACATTGGCATTTAGATTATTTGCGAAGTGTTAGTACTGTCATTGCTGCGTTACCGATTCGTAGTTCCAGTGATTTAGAATGCGAATTGGCGAAGGCGATGAAGGCTATTAGCGTAGACGAGGTGAAAGGCTTTGGCTGTAGCGATTGTCAGTGTGATTCACATTTATTCAAAATGGATGTGAATCCTATCCATGATGAACGATTTATGATCGAGGTGGTAGAGCAATTTCGTATGAATCGATTGAATACGATGATGTTGGACAGGTAGCTACAAAACTGTGAGAATATTTATTCAATATATACGTTCACAAGTGTTTATATTTGAGCATATTGAAATTTTTATGTAAAAAGATAGAAAAAAAGTGCATAAAATGGTATAATAATTTAGTTAATAGATTCGTTTTTAAAAATGAGGTGATACAATGGAGGAAAAGGCTTGGAGTCATGGCAAGATTGTGCCAGTCCAAATCGATAAAGAAATGCGTAGCTCCTACATCGATTACGCCATGAGCGTTATCGTTATGCGCGCCCTTCCAGATGTACGTGATGGGTTGAAACCTGTACACCGTCGTATTCTATATGCGATGCATGAAACAGGCATGACACCATCGAAACCGTACAAAAAATCGGCTCGTATCGTCGGCGACGTACTTGGTAAATACCACCCACATGGTGATAGTTCTGTGTATGATGCAACGGTGCGTTTGGCCCAAGATTTTAATACAAGATATCCACTGGTAGATGGTCATGGTAACTTTGGTTCTATTGACGGCGACTCCGCAGCGGCTATGCGGTATACAGAAGTTCGTATGTCTCGTATTGCTACAGAAATGCTAGCAGATATAGAGAAGAAAACAGTGGACTTCATGCCGAACTATGATGAATCTTTGGAAGAACCAACCGTGCTTCCTGCAAAGATTCCAAATTTGTTGATCAATGGTTCTGCCGGCATTGCTGTAGGGATGGCGACAAACATTCCGCCTCACAACTTAGGGGAAGTGGTAGATGGTCTAGTGATGCTTATCGACGATCCAGAGGTAGATGTGAATCAATTGATGACAGCTATCAAAGGCCCAGACTTCCCAACAGGGGCGTCTATTCTTGGTCGTGAGGGCATAAAAAAAGCCTATGCCACAGGTCGTGGTAGCATCAAAATGCGTGCGAAAGCTCATATTGAGGCTATGACGAAAGGTAAACACCGTATCGTGGTCACAGAAATTCCGTACCAAGTGAACAAAGCGCGCTTAATTGCAACCATTGCAGATTTAAGCCGTGATAAAGTGGTGGACGGCATTACGGCCCTTCGTGATGAAAGTGACCGTCGTGGTCTTCGCATCGTCATCGAATTGCGTGCAGACGTACAACCAGATATTGTGTTGAATAAACTATATAAACATACACAATTACAAGATACATTTGGCGTAATTATGCTAGCATTGGTGAAAGGCCATCCAAAAGTATTGACTTTGAAAGAAGTATTAGGTCATTACTTAACGCACCGTCAAGAAGTGATCGTACGCCGTACAGAATTCGACTTGGCGAAAGCAGAAGCTCGTGCCCATGTATTGGAAGGTTTGTTGATTGCTTTAGATCACATTGATGAAGTGATTCATACTATCCGTAGTTCTCAAACTACAGATATTGCTCGTGCCGCTTTGATTGAAAAGTTCAGCCTTACAGAAATTCAAGCGAATGCTATCTTAGATATGCGTTTAGCTCGTTTAACAGGTTTGGAACGCGAAAAAATCGAAGAAGAACATGCAGCATTGTTAGTGTTGATTGCAGATTTAAAAGCAATCTTAGCCTCCGACGAACGTCAACGTGAAATTATCAAAGAAGAATTGATTGCCATGAAAGAAAAATATGGCGACAAACGCCGTAGTGAAATTACGATTGATACGTCTGACTTCGATGTAGAAGATCTAATTGCTGATGAAGAAATGGTTATCACATTAACTCGTCAAGGTTATATTAAACGTATGAATGCTAATGTGTATCGCAACCAACATAAAGGTGGCGTAGGCGTTGTGGGAATGAAAACAAAAGATGATGATTATGTAGCACAAATTATGCATGTGCGTACACATAATACATTGTTATTCTTCACATCCACAGGTCGTGCGTACCGTTTAAAAGCCTACGAAGTGCCAGAAGCATCTAGTCGTAATTCACGTGGTACAGCCATCATTAACGTATTACCTCTTAATGTAGGGGAAACAGTGACGAACATGATCGACTTAGAACGCATCTCTAGCGATGTGAACTTGTTTATGGTCACAAAACAGGGCGTTGTAAAACGTACGGCTATTGATGAGTATCGCAATATTCGTCGCGGTGGTTTGAATGCAGTGGCATTGGATGAAGGAGATCAGTTAATCTCCGTAGGATTAACCTATGGTAACCAAGATGTATTGCTAGGTACGAAAAAAGGTATGGCTATTCGCTTCCATGAATCTGATGTGCGTTTAATGAAACGAGCAGCTCGTGGTGTGAAAGGTATTAATCTCAATACTGGCGACGAAGTTGTAGGCGCTAGCATCATCCACGGCACTGGCGAAGAATGCCAAGTTTTTACTATCAGTGAAGAAGGATATGGCAAACGCAATGTGGAAAGCTCCTATACAGTACAAAAACGTGGTGGTAAAGGGACGAAAAACTTTAAAATCACGGAAAAAACTGGTGAAGTAGTGGCCGTAGAAATCGTGAATGACAACGATGAAATGATGCTTATTTCTGAACAAGGTAAAATCATTCGTTTTGATGTAAATGATATTGCGGTGAAGAAAAGTAAAGCTATTTCTGGCGTGAAAACACAGAACTTAGATGAAGGAGATAAAATTGCTTCTGTAGCGGTTATCTCTGGAGAAGATCTAAAAGAAGACGAAAGCTTGTTTTAATATCGGCTTTCTTGCCATTCTTAATTGAGTAGAAGGGAAGAGCACGGTATACCCCTCACAAACGGTATTTCATAATGTTTGTTCGGGGCACACCGTGCTCTTCTTGTGTTTGCCTAATTCAGGTAGTAAGGAACGCCACAAGGCTACTACTCGAAATGGCGTTCCTCAAGGAAAGAAGGGAGTATTTTTTCTGCATTGAATTTTATCGATGAATAGCATATAATAGTAATGTTATATCATAAAATCAGAGTATTAGGAGGCGAGTCCTATTTTAGACTTTAAGCGTTTTACCTTAGAAGATAAGCCCCGTATTGATGCGTACTTTGGAGAGCATCATTATGAAGCGTCAGATAATAGTTTTACTACATTGTTTATGTGGCAAGATATTTATGGCATTACTTGGGCAGAAGAAGAAGGTGTGTTATTTATTAAAGGTGGTGGAGTGACAGAATCTCCATTTATGTTACCACCGTTTGCTGGAAAAGATGCCAAGTTTGTAGATGGATTACAAATGGCGAAAGAGTGGTTCAAAGAGAACCAAATTCCATTTTTATTAAAAGGTGTTAATCCAATTATGATGGAACGGATGCAAAAGTTGTGTCCAGATTGTTATGAATTTACACCTGATCGTGATAACTTTGAATATATCTATCGTACAGAAGATATGATTACCTTAGCAGGTAAAAAGTTACGTCAAAAGAAGAACCATTTAAATCAATTCCGTATGCAATATTCTAATTATGAATATATGCCAATTGATGAGAATACAATTCCTTTATGTCGTGAAGCGGCAGAGCAATGGGTGGAAACACATCATGAAGAAGGCATTGAAGATGAATTAACAGCTATTAATTTACTCTTTGACCATTGGGATGCATTGGGCCTTGTAGGTGGTTGCATTAAATTGTTCGGACGAGTAGAGGCTTTCACCATTGGAGAAATGTTGAATGAACATATGGCGCTGATTCATATTGAGAAAGCAAATCCAACTATCCGTGGTTTATATCAAGCCATCAATAATGAATTTATTCGTCATGAGTTCGTAGATACACAGTTTATCAACCGTGAAGAAGATATGGGATTACCAGGGCTTCGCATGGCGAAAGAATCTTACAACCCAGATCATTTTGCTGAAAAATATGATGCTCGTTGTATCAAACAAGGTGCCTGTGAGGATAACGTGTAGCGAATAGTATATAATTCCTAGGGACATATGATAAGTTCCTAGGAGTTTTATTTTCTTTCTGACCAAGGAATCGTTTGTTCTTGCGATGTGGCCTTGCGTTCGCTTGCTGATACTGTGCAAGACCCACGTCAAGGTATATAATGACTAGATAGTAACGGGAATGAAAGGAGCCAATATGACCTATTTTTGGGAAGGCTTACTGATTGGGTTTGCTGTGTTGGCGCCCATAGGGATGCAGAATCTATTTATCATTAATACAGCACTGGTACAAAAGGCATCACGTATTATTATTACCATTCTAATCGTGGCATTTTTCGATCTTACCTTAAGTGTATCGGCGTTTTATGGCATTGGTGCTATCTTTGATATATGGCCTTTTTTGAAAGGCATCGTACTTCTTTTGGGAGGAGCGGTTATCTTTTACATGGGCTATACCGTGTTTAATTCAGAGCCGAATGTATCTCATGTGGATACGAATGTGACAATTTGGAATATTGTGACTACTGCCTTTGCGGTGGCATGGCTGAACCCTCAGGCACTTATCGATGTGACGATGATGTTCGGTGCTGTGAAAGCCAGCATTCCTGAGGAGTCATCCATCTATTTCTTACTGGGATACATCGTGTCTGCTTTTGCTTGGTTTGGAGCATTATCGACTATTATTCACAAATTAGCAAAGCGTATCAAAATTTCGCAACTCGTATGGATCAACCGTATCTGTGGATTGATTTTATTCGGATATGGAGCGAAATTGTTTATAGATGGAGTATTGCTGTATATATAGTAAACTTTCAGAAAAGAAGTGCATAAAGGGTCTAGCAGTAGACCCTTATTTTTTATATAATACTAATATAAAGTATTCGAACTATTTTCAATGTACCATAACGATGGAAGAGGGATTATTTTGAAATTTAGAATAGCAAAAGATACGGACACAAAAGATGTAAAGCGTTTGTGGGCCTATTGTTTTGAGCCAGAAGGTCATCCATTTTTTAACTATTATTTTGATACTGCTTATGAACCAGAAAATACGATGGTTGGTATCGATCGTAGTTATTTGGTGAGTACCGTCCATTTACGACAAAATATTATACGTGTTCGTGGTGTGGACCTGCCTATGTCTTACATGGTGGGAGTTGCCACAGACCCTATTGTACGTCGTAGTGGGGTAGGCAAAAAATTACTGAAATCAGCATTAGGGGAATTAAAACAACGTGGACAAGGAGTCACTATTTTAATGCCATCGTATGCTGGGTTTTACCAAAAATATGGATGGGATTTATATGCCCATCAATGGGTACAAACTATGAAGCTAGATGATTTGGCCCCACTAGTAGAAGCTGCAGATAAAACGATGTCCTTTGGGATGTTACGGTCTCCACGAGAGTGGAAACGTTTAGCAGGGGTATATGAGACATATACCAAACCATTATCTGGCTATGCTGTGCGTAAAGAAAAAGAATGGGTTCGCTTATTAGAATCTATTTTTGCAGAAGGCGTGCAAGTAGGGTATGTGAAAAATGATTCTGGACAATTAGAGGGCTATTGTTTTTATCGCTTAGGGGAACCTGAGATCGCTGTGACAGAATTTGTGTATACTACGCGTCGTGCGCAAAAAGCGTTGATGAACTTCTTGTACAACCATCGCTCCCAAGGTGACAGTGTACGGTGGAATGAAGGTATGCTGGATCAAGGCTATATCTTTCATCCTAATGGAAAAGTAGGGCACAGTACTATGCCATTTATGATGAGTCGTATTGTAGATGTCAAACTAGCTATGGAAAGTATTCCTGTACCAGTAGCATTAGAAGGAGCGATCCAATTCGGTGTGAAAGATCCATTATGTGAGTGGAACCATGGTACCTATGTAGTGTCTTATAAAGAAGGCAAGGCGCAAGTAGTAAAACATAAAGAGCATGTAGATATTAATGCTAAATTAGTATTCTCTGTAGGTGCTTTGAGCTTACTTCTCATGGGTCGTATGAGTGCTACAGAACTTGCTTTTGAAGAAAAATTAGAAGGACCAGATGATATATTAGAAGTATTGAATCGGGCTTATCCAAGACAAAATACATATATTAATGAATGGTGGTAAGAGAATGACAACAGAAGTAGATAAAAAGATGAGCACAATCTTTTGGACTACTTATTACCTAAAAAATCATACTGAAAGTTACAGAGAAAGGCAGAGAAATAGCGGAAAAAACTGGACAACATAAACAATGAGAAAAGCGAACCATGAGAATGTGGTTCGCTTTTTACTGTGTAGAATAGTTGTTTTAAAGTATTTTTTTATAATACTCAACTATAAACGGATGATTAAGATGTTTTTGAATTTGTTTTTCTATATTTAATTTTCGTTCAAGTTCTTTGTCTTGTGGAAATGTAAAGTTATCCCATTTATCAGCAGTTTCTTTTAAAATTAATAGCAATTTTTCTAAGGTAATTACACTATGATTATTTGGATAATAAATTTCTTTGATAGACTTAGTAGTTACTAATTGGATATTGTTGTCGTTTAATGTCTCTATCACATCTTGACTGATAGACTCATCAAGTGTTACTAAGAACATTTCTCTTGCACCAGTGCGAGCCATTTCTTCCGGGACTTCTTGCCAACGTTCACGTAGCGTTGTTTTTGCACTAATTAAAACAGTATCACGTTTATTAACAGTATACTCAGTAGATCCAGGAGACACAATATCGACAAGTTTTCCAAGACCTTTTTCTGTAAAATATCTTGTTCCGACACTACCTTGGCTATCTAATGGAATATTTGCGCCCATCAGAATAAGTTCAATGATAGCTTCAAACTCTTTACCAGCACGACTACGTCTACTTTGAGTATTAGAAAGGTTTAAGCTATAGATATGAGATGGGAACTCACTGGTAAACCAGTTGATAGCCTCCTTGCTTCCCATAGTATCTATATCTTTATTTTCATATAGGGAAGCAAGCATTTCTGAGGTGAAGTGCTTTTCTTTTTCCTGAAATTCGTTCCATGATATATCACGAAGTAATTTCATTATAATACTGGCATGTTCATAAAAATATTCTGGACTTTTTTTGTTTAAATCTAGCGTAGTAAATTGTTTGTAGATAAGATCATATGGTTTTATATCTGAAAAGTATTCAGCACGACTTGTTTTATAAAATTCACATATAATTTTAGATCCATAGTTTCTCCTTTCCAAATGCAAATAGACTTGCTATAATTGTGTCAAGTGAAGGACATAAAGTCCTGTTATTAACACATAAGAAAGAGGTGAAGCCCTTTGATTACAAGTATACAAAATAATGAAGAGAAATGCCAATGTATTGGTACTTTAATAAAAGAAAAAAGAATACGGTTAAATATGACGCAAAAAGAATTAGCTGATGCTGTTGGTTTGGCTAAACATGGAGATAGAACTATTAGACGGTGGGAGAGTGGGATTGGTAGTCCCTCTAAATTAGAACTGAATCAGATATTATTATTTCCAGAAGATGTACCATTTGGAAATAAGGATAATGCAGACTATACAATGATAGATTTATTTGCGGGTATTGGTGGTACTAGATTAGGCTTTCAACTAACAGGTAGAACAAAAGTAGTTTTTAGCAGTGAAATTGATAAATTCGCTGCAAAAACATATAAATCTAACTATGGTGAAGAGCCATCAGGAGATATTACATTAATCCATGAGGAGGAAATCCCAAACCATGATATTTTAGTGGGTGGATTTCCATGTCAAGCATTTAGCCAAGCAGGTAAAAAGTTAGGTTTTGAAGATACTAGAGGGACATTATTTTTTGAAATAGAACGAATTATTAAGGCAAAAAGACCGAAGGCGTTTTTACTAGAAAATGTAAAAAACCTAAAAAGTCATGATAAAGGTAAAACTTACAGTGTTATAAAAACAACCCTAGAAGATCTTGGGTATGCTGTATATGATAATGTTTTTAAAGCGAAAGACTTTGGGGTTCCTCAAAACCGAGAAAGGATTTATATAGTAGGATTTGATATAAATAGTGTTCCTAATTATGCTACATTTGAATTTCCAAATCCGCCAAAAATAAAAGTAAGTGTAGGTGATGTTTTAGAGCAAAATGTATCTGAAAAGTATACGATTTCTGATGCACTCTGGGATGGACATCAACGGAGAAAAATTGAAAATAAAAAAATGGAAAAGGCTTTGGATATTCTTTATTTGATGCAGAAAGTCCTTATACTAATACTATCTCTGCTAGATACTATAAAGATGGCAGTGAAATATTAATACGTCAAGAAGGAAAGAATCCAAGAAAGATAACTCCAAGAGAAGCGAGTAGATTACAAGGATTTCCGGAAGAGTTTATTATACCTGTTAGTGATACACAAGCCTATAAACAGTTTGGGAATTCTGTTGCAGTACCAGTCATTAATGCAATAGCCTTAAAAATGCTAGAGGTATTAGATGCAAATAAATTTAGTGTATAAAAATAGTAGTAAAAATAAGAAATGAAATTAGATTATATTTATAGGTACTTTTATGAAAAAACTAACCACATCTATTTTACTAGCACTATTCAGTGCCACTATCTTCACACCAACTCACGTAGAAGCTAGTTGGTTATCTAAAACGTGGAAAAAGGTTGAAAAATCATGGAATGAAGCGGGGAAACGAAGTGGTTCTACTGGAATGAGTGGAACATCTACGAGTGCGATTCGGTTGCCACAACGATCTGAGTATCCAAGTAGTTATCCATCAGCTCAAAAAATTGGATATCTTTTAGGGGGTCAAGAGCGTAGTATTGCAGGGATATACCCGAATGCTACCTATGAGGAAATTCGCCAAATTTTAGGTAATCCTACAGAAGAAGTTCATCACGAGTACAGACGAGATGGAGAACAACGTGCCTTTATGCGATATGGAGGCATAACGTATGGCAGTATTTATGGGCAAATAGAAAGAGCTGGAGTCATTGAAGTTATTAATCGTGACGCTACCACGTATCGGGGGATTGCGGTGGGTGACTCCTTAGAAAAGGTGTATGAGGCATATGGTAAACCAGTACGTATTTATGATGATAATACATGGTTTTATGGTGAATTTATTTGGAAATCAGATTATGTATATGGAATTCAATTCATTAATGATGGTGAAAAGGTTACTAAAATTAGAATACTGTAGTTGTTCTTTTGCGACTTATTTCTAAGCTTTATATCTAAAAATAATAGCAGTAAAAAAGTAAGATCTTGTCTAATTTACCATGAATTATAGAACTTAAATTCATAAAGGATAACTAGTAAAACTACAAAAATAATATTTACACTAATCAAATATGAACAATTCCAACAAACCTAAAAGGAGGCCCCAACATGAACACAACTAAATCATTCCAAACTTCCTCCTCTCTTCGACACACACCATTTTCTCAGGATAGCTCCACCAGTATTACCTATGAATACAGTCCGCTGTTAGAGGGTTTTCCCCTCGCTCATGGTGTGACCTACCGATATGGTGGTGTCAGTGAAGGTAACTTTAATAGTTTTAACATGGGTCTGCATGTAGGTGATGATCCGAAAGCGGTGGCAGAGAACCGCAAACGCTTAGCGCAGGTGTTAGGTGTGGATTCAAATCATTTGACTTGTGGTGAGCAAGTGCATGGGGTAGGCGTGACGAGGGTGACGGAAGAGCTTGTCGGTAGAGGTGCTTTCAGTTGGGAAGACAGT
>NZ_AFUJ01000042.1:0-5898 GCF_000221605.1 Veillonella sp. oral taxon 780 str. F0422
ATATGATTGTTTATTACAACAATATAAAATTAATGGACTCTAACAGAAGATGAGATTTTACAGTAATATTAATAAGCTCTGTGTAAAACTTGTGTTTTGTCTATATGCAGAAGATTCTGGTTTATTTGGTAAGAAAAATATATTTCATGATTATTTAAAAGATTTCCAACCTCATCAAGTTCGTAACGCTTTGATGGACTTGTTTCGTATTTTGGATACGCCAGAAAGCAATCGTAGTCCCTATGAAACTGAAAGTTTGTTAGACTTCCCTTATGTCAATGGTAGTTTATTTAGCGATGCTGTAGAAATTCCCCAATTCTCAGAAGAAGCCATTCAGCTAATATTGCAAGATGCATGTAATTTTGATTGGAGTGAAATATCTCCAACCATATTTGGTGCTATCTTTGAAAGTACATTGAATCCGGAAACAAGACGTCACGGGGGTATGCATTATACAAGTATTGAAAATATTCATAAACTCATTGATCCATTATTTTTAGATGCATTCAAAAATGAATATAAAGAAGCGATGACATTAAAAACTGGCAAGGCTAGGATGAAGGCACTGAAGCAATTGCAAGAATCGATGGCATCGAAAACGTTTTTTGATCCAGCAGCAGGGTCAGGTAACTTTTTAACAGAATCTTATTTATCTTTACGAAGATTAGAAAATGATATCTTGCGAGAAACCATAACAGATGCAGCTGGTACAGGGGTACTTGGATTTGATGAAAAAGAATTTAACCCTATTAAGGTGAGTATTCAACAATTTTATGGAATCGAAATTAATGACTTCGCTGTTTCTGTTGCCAAAACTGCCATTTGGATTGCAGAGGCCCAGATGTTTAAAGAAACAGAAGCGATTATTCATAAAGAGATGGACTTCTTACCACTTCATACGAATGCAAATATTCATGAAGGAAACTCCTTACAAATGGATTGGGAAATGGTGATTCCAGCTGAGCAGATATCATATATCATAGGAAATCCTCCATTTGTAGGATCAAAGTATGCATCCGAATCACAGAAGAAGGATATGGATAAAGTATTTAATGTGTACTCAAAGAAATATAGAAAACTAGATTATGTTTCTTCTTGGTATATTAAATCAGCTGAGTTAATACAGAAAAATGATGGAATACAATGTGCATTTGTATCTACAAATTCCATTACACAAGGGGAACAAGTGGCTTTATTGTGGAATATTTTATATGCCATGGATGTAGAAATCATTTTTGCACATAGAACGTTTAAATGGAGTAGTGAATCAACCGATGGTGCAGCAGTACACTGTGTAATTATAGGATTTAGTGGAAAACAAAATAATATAAATAAGGTGTTATATGCAGATGGACTATCTTCATATGCTGATAAAATTAGCCCTTATTTAGTAGCAGGGTTTAATGGGGTTGTAACAAGTATTTCTAAACCTTTATTTGGACAAAAGCCGATGGTTGCTCCCAATAAACCATGCGATTACAATCATTTAAAAATTGAACCAGATGAATTTTTAGAGTTTAAAGAAAAATGTCCACAATCATTAAAATGGATAAAACGGATGGTAGGGGCGACAGAATTTATTAATAATAAAGAGAGATATTGTTTATGGCTAGTGGGGTGTTCACCGAATGAGTTAAAGCAGATGCCGATGGTATTAAAACGAGTAAAGGCATGTCAAGAGGCAAGACTAGCTGCAAATACGGCAGAGTCTAAAAAGCTAGCATTAACACCTACATTATTTAGAGAACAATTAAATCCAGAGCAGTATTTAATTATACCAGGAGTATCTTCTGAAAAAAGACGATATATTCCTATTGGTTTTTTGGATAAAGAGACCATTCCAGTAATGGGAACATTAATTATACCTAATGCAGATTTAGTTGATTTTGGTATCGTCACATCTAATGTTCATATGGCATGGATGCGTGCGTTTGCAGGTCGATTAGAAATGCGATATAGATATTCTAAGGATGTAGTTTATAACACATTCCCATGGCCAAAATTACAGGAGCAACATCGAGTAGCCATTGAAAATACTGCAAAGCAGATTTTAGCGGCTAGAAAACTATATCCTAATTCCACCTTGGCAGAGCTATATGATGAAGTGACTATGCCAATTGAATTAAGAGAGGCCCATCGAGATAATAATCGAGCTGTGATGCGAGCTTATGGATTTGACTTAAAAATGACAGAAGAAGAGTGCGTAGCAGAGTTAATGAAACTCTATCAGGTGTTGATAGAGAAAAAGTAATAATAAATTTATTTTGTTCTAAGAGATATGGCTGAATTTACAGGGAGGATATATGAAGATTAATTTATCAAATTGAAAAACTTTTTATATTAAATGAGCTATCTTTAGATAAAAAGTTGAACTTTATATATGGTAAAAATGGAACTGGAAAGTCAACGTTAACAAAAGTAATAGTGGATAATTATAACTCTGATAGTTTAAAAGTATGCGCATTTCAAGGGTTTGGGTCGATTATAGGAGAAAATAGTTTATTAAATGCAATTGTTCTTGGTGAAAAGAATAAAGATATAGAGAAGAAAATAGAAGAATATAATGCTCAAAATAAAATATTACTAGATAATCTTCAAACATTAGAAAATAGTATTAATAAGAATATTGATGGAAGCAAGGCCAATCAACAAAAGAAGCTAGAGGATCAAATAGTAACTTTAAATAATAAAGAAGGTAGATTTCTAAGAGATGCTGCAAGCGAAATGAGTCGCTTGTATGATAAGAAACTAATACTTGATAATCGTACGTATAATAAAAATTCAATAAAAGACAAAATTGGAGAAGCTAGAATAATATCAGATACAGAGGTAAATGAAGCAAAAGAAACTTTATATATGGAAATAACTGATAAAGTAGGTATGATATCATATGATTTGTTTAAAAGGCCGGAAGATTTTTTAAATGAAGTTAATAAAGTGCTAGGTTTGATTAGTGAAGAAAAATCTATCGTGGAACTTCCTGTGGGTGAAGAATATGTGTATTTAGAGGCAGGAATACATTTACATAAGCCAGGTGAGAAATGTAAGTTTTGTGGAAATTTAATTTCTGAAGAGAGATATCTAGCTATAAAAAAATATTTTGATGCTGATGAAGTAAAAGCGATCAAGAAAGAGGTTGATCGCATGAAAGAAAAAATTGGTGAGGCTATTTCTAGCCTACAAAAGATAAAGTTTGACTTTAATGATTTGCAAGAACCATATAAAGAAAAGATAGGTCTTCAAACTAGATTATTAAGAGGGGAGATTACAAAAGCATTAAATGGATTTCAAACAATGAAGGAAGCGTTAGAGAAGAAAAATCAGTTTGAAAAAATTAATCCGATTATTTTATTAGAAGAAGTTGACTATTCTATTTATATAGATAAGATAAATGAAGATATTACAGCCTTCAATAATAAGATAGATAATCTAAATGCAGAAAAAATACAAGCGAGAAATATATTAGAGTTACATCATATTGCAATATATATTTCTGATGAGAAATATAAAGTTATTCAAAGAGAGAAGTGTGAGTTAGATATATCTATAGAAAGTTTAGAAGAGGAAATTAAAGAGATTAAGTATGAAGCTAATATAATCAAAGACAATATTATCCAGAATGAGGCGAAGATAATAGAATTGGTGAGGGAGACTCAAAGTACCGAAAAGTTAGTGAATAATATAAATGCAAAGTTAGAAGGTTTAACAAACTTTAAACTTGTTTTGCAAAAGGATGATGCAGAAAAATTAGAATATTATGAAATTAAAAATACTGAAGGAGAAGTACGGAGGATAGAAGAATTATCGACAGGGGAAAAAAATCTTATTGCATTTTTATATTTTTTAGAGTCATTACAAAGTATCGAGGATTATAATAAAAAAAGGTTATTATTTTTGATGATCCTATGAATTCTAATGATGATACAGTTCAATATTTTATGATGGATCAATTAAATAAACTAATAAAAAGTATAAAAAAGGATAGTAGTCAAGATATATTTGTATTATTGACACATAATATCTTCTTTTATCAAGGATTAGTATATGATGTTATTAATATTAGAGAACAGTCTTATAATCCGTATGAATATAATAATTTTTATAAATTGGTAAGAATTAATGATGAAATAAGTATTGTTCATATAAAAAGAAAATGATGATTTTTTTAATATATATGATGGATTGTGGTATGAATTAGCTTTTTTATATCATGCAGGTAAGCCGCGTATGATGTTAAATCCTATGAGAAGAATTATAGAAACATTTATAATATTCACTGGAATAGACGAATTTTATGCTAAAAATCAAGATATAAAACGACTGCTTAATGTTAATTCACATGGTAATGTAGTTTTTGATGTGGATACTACAAGCATAGGCTGTGATGATTTAATTAATATGATGAAATCTCTATTTAAGAATAATAATTATGAAGCACATTTCAATAAAAAGTGGAAACATTGGAAGAAACATTGTAATGGTTAATGATAGGAAAGGCCTTTAAAGTTCTTTAAATCAATTTGAAAAATAATTAGTATAATTTATATAAAAGTATGTGAGGATATCTCTAGTGATGTACAGCCATATAATTATTTACATGGCTAAAAGGGGGGGAATAATGTATAATCGCTACTAGAGTGTTTTTGTAATAGTATAGATGATAACTTTAATATAAAAGGTCAGGTGTAATAGGCATGGCGAATGGCAGCCTTTTGGCTAAAAAATTACATATAGTATCAAAAGAAAATAAATGGCACAAAATATTATCCTTAGCTAGTTTGTCGAAAGAAGAGTTAAACAAGGAATTGGCAAAGGGGATAGATTCGTTAAAGAATACACGATCTTATACTATAGACGAAGTAGATGCGTTTTTTATGAAGAAATACGGTATATAAAAAAGGACTGTAACGAAAATGTAAAAATGTACATTTTGTTACAGTCTCTTTTTGCATACGTTATATTAAATTACGTTTCCTGTTTCTGTATTCTCCAACAAAAAATCAATGACATGTTTATGAATGATTCCATCCTGGCTAAAGTCAACGGTATCCATGGAGAGAACAAACTTAGGGTAATTATCTTGTACATGAGCATAGACGCCAAATTCACGTTGTCGTGTGGCTTCTGTTTCCATGAGATAGGACACTTGATAGTATATTCGTTCCTTATCTTTAGTGGCGATAAAGTCGATTTCCATATCTTTTACTTTCCCAATTTCTACGGTATATCCTCTAGAAATCAGCTCAATATATACGATATTTTCCAGGGCTCGTTCAATATCTTTCGTATTAGAATACCCCTTAGCAGCCCGAAATCCATGATCCGTAAGGTAATATTTTTCATCGATTTTAAGATTCTTTTTACCGACCGTATCGAATCTAGACACCTTTTTCAGGATGAAAGCTTGCTGACAATAGTCTAAATAATTCAGGATAGTATCAATAGAAACATCCCGATGCTCGCTCTTTAAATACTTTTTAATACTAGTTGCCGAAACAGGGGACCCTATATTTTGTATAGTAAATGATAGGATTCGATTGAAAATATCTACATCGCGAATCTTATTGTGTGTTAACACGTCTTTAATCAAAACCGTATGATACACATCATTTAGATATTTATAACTACTATTTTCTTCTAGGTTAAAGTATTTTAAGGTAGGCATACCACCTAATTGAACAAACTTAGTGAATAGCTCTTCCTTACTTAGATGTTTTTCCTGAAATACTTCTATAAACTCATCAAATGTAAATGGTTGTATTTCAAACTCTACATATCTGCCAGCAAGAAGTGTAGCAAGCTCGCCAGAGATTAAGGATGAATTGGAGCCAGTAATATAGATATCACAATCTCTATCAACGCGCAGACCATTTACAACTTTTTCCCAATCTTGGACTA